>NZ_VPEC01000025.1:0-42685 GCF_013417355.1 Acinetobacter sp. YH12255 | reverse complement strand
CCGAGCCGGTGAAATCTCAGGTCGAAGTCAAAGCAACCATTTCCAAACTGGACAAAGAAGCACAGCGTAAGGAAGCGGCACGCCAGCGGGAACTGAGCCGCCCGATTCGTAAAAATATCGAAAAATGCGAAGCACAGATTGCAAAGGTTACGCCGCGTCTGGCTGAAATTGAAACTTTACTGGGTGACAGTGCTTTATATGAAGCCTCACGTAAAAATGATTTGCTCAAACTGATGAATGAGCAAACCGAGCTGAAAGCCAAACTGGAAACAGCCAAGGAACAGATGCTGGAACTGATGATGGAACTGGAAAGTCTGGAGCAGTCCTTCTAACGCTATTTCAATACCCCCCATTATCTGAGAGATGAGTAACAAGCGTTATTCATCTCTTTTTTTTTATTAAAACCACCCATTTTTAATATTTTCCTCGATAGTAATAATGTTTGCATCTTGCATTTGACAGTTTCCAAAGGACACGCAAAATGTACCTTTTGGACTTTCAAGATAGGCTCTTGAGTAGTAATCGAAGTTTGCTTTTTCAAAAGCATTTAGTAGTTCAATAACTATTTTTTTAGTATCCAACTTTGTGAAAATATTGTTCATAATTAATCACCTATTATTTAAGTCGCCAATCGACTTAATAAATACATTATACATATAATGATTTGTGAGTACAAAACAATATATGTAAACTTTTGAAATTATTATTACTGCTATACTAATTAACATTAATACGCATAATATGATTTGTGAGTACAATACAACTTAGGTATAATATTAGCTCGAAAGTTTACGCACGTATTGGGAATGCTTCAGCATACCCAATGCTAAGTAAAGCTTTGAGCAATCAACCGACTGTAGGCAAGGGCTACCGTTCTCGCAGGCATAGAGGGCGATAGTAGAAACACTATATATAGTGGCTAGTAGGTATGAGATCCGCACTAGATATAGTGTTATAGAATTACTTAATTAAAAGCAGGGCAGGGCTTCATGGCGAACTTATCTAATGAATTTGCAATACCTTTAAAGGTCGTTACTGCACGTTGCCAACACTTGAAAGCAAGTTTTAAGGGTATCTTTAATAAGATTGAATCAAAGGCTATCAAGTATAAAAACGATGATAAAAAAATCAGTTCTTTGGTCACTTGGGATGATTGGATATATGCAGGCTTAGACTGCTATGCTCCAGACTGGCAAAAAGGTTTAAATGTTGGTGATGCAATTCCCGATCATCTAATCAATAATTTGCCTTGTCCTACTGGTGAACTGGTCACGCTCGGTTCTTGGATGCTGACAAAGAATATTTATAGATTTGAAAATGAGGTAGCAACTGAACTAACAAAAAGTAAATTTGAGGGCAATTTGCCAAACTTTTTGATCAATGTTCCTGAGCTGTGCATTTACGTTCAAACTGATAATTTTGATTTGCACTTTCAGCAATCTAAAATTTATGGAGTGATATTTACCTTAACTGAACTTTGCTATCAAAAAGTTTTAGTATCTACGATTTTTCTTGATACTGGTTTAACTCGAACGATCGTCTTATTAGTCAATGAAGAAAAAGCTATAGAAGATTGTTTATCAGATTTCATAGATGAATTTCATGATGACCGTTCAATATTAGATGAAAATGAAATAGATCAATACCAATCCCTACAAAAGCAACTTATCAATATTTTGCTTTGGTTCAGTTTATCTAAGCCTGATTATGTCCCATTGCTTCCTGACAACCATAAGGAAAGGGTAGGCGTTCAGACCGTAAAGCGTGTGCCTAGATTATTTGAAGCCCAAAAGTACAAGCCTTTTATTGCAGGCAAGGAAATGTCTAAGCAGATTAAAGCCGTAAATGATCAATTAACTGAATATTCTAAACAATCATCAAAAGTACACCGCAGACCACATTTAAGGCGGGCGCACTATCACTTGTATTGGTATGGGGCAAAAGGTAGTTATGAACGATACGATTTTAAATGGATACCTATAACTTTAGTTGGCGGTACTATAAAAAATATGGACTGACCTTTTTGACATTCCCCCCGCACTCATAACCCACTTAAATCATTCAATAAAGTAGATGCCTGGTCAAGACTGCATACTTGCAGTTTTGACCAAGCATCGGAATATGATTTTTCACAGTAAGAGTTTTGGCCAAGTATGGACCAAGCAATGAAATTGCAAGTCCATACGTGCTAAAACGGTTTTAATTAATAGGGTAGGGCGGTTTTAATGGCGGGAAAACATAGAAGATAGACTGGCATAAGTAATGCCCAAAAGTAGCAAAATTCCACGTATTCGCAAAATTAGAAAACAGAATACAAGCATACTTAACCAAAAAAACTTAGTCCCAGTTAAGCTAGGGAAAAAGAACATAATAATTGCAGGCATTAAAAAGCCAGTGATGATAAGTACCCTGATTATAATTTTCTGCATGTCAGTCCCTCCAAAGACAAATAAGCCCCACTTATTGGCGGGGCGGTATTTCTAGCAACTTAAAAATATTAGATAGATAGGGTCGCTTATTTTGGCTCTCCAATTCATTTATAGCGTACTCAATTGCAACCTGATCTACCTGTGTAATTAGGTAATCAAAGTTTTTTTGATCAATTTCATTATTTATGATCACCTTATTTTTTAGATCATTTAGGTTCATATCAAGCCCTTAATTTTCATCAAGCTTTAATAAGTTTTCATTGATAAGCCAAGCCGATAATGCCTGTCTAATTTGGTCACTTCGGTTGATACCATGAACAGCCTTAAAGCTGTTTATCTTCACATCATACAAGTGATTAATGGTGTAGATTAATTGCTTAGAATTACCCTTACTTAATTCTTCACTGTATGGCGCACTTGGATTGTTTAAATAGAAGTCCAAAGCCGATCTAGCAATATCTGCTAGTACGACTTTTCTTTTATCCGCTACTTTCTCGATCTTTTTGTATAGATCGGGATTGATCTTAATTTTTTGAATTTTGTCAAAGTTCAAAGAATTAACAATGTGAGCCTTTTCATTTGCAATATGGGCATTGCTACTGGTCACAGTAGCATTGCCTTTAGGTGCTTTCATTCAGTCATTCCCTCACGTTGTAAAATTTCATCAATTAAAGCATCGACTTCGGCAATTGCTTTCTTATCCTGTTTCCCATGATCATCTTTATATTCATAGATAGACAAGCCCTCGCCCAATGAACGTGAAAAAGCAGTTCGTAACGCAATCTTAGTGTCCAAAATTGGTAAAGGGTAACTTTCAGCTAACCACTCTTTAACCTCATTAAAGACCTTAGTTTGTGGGTTTACGCCACTCAATAAAAAGTAAGCTGAAAAATCACGATAGCCCTTAATTTCATTGATTGATTTTAAGGTTTCTTTAGTAGCCCAAGCATCCAATGGACTTGTCGTATTTGGAACGATCGCAACGTCACAAGCTACAATAGCAAGGCGTGTTAATTCTGACTGTCTGCCTGCGCTGTCAGTGATTACAAAGTCATATTTTGATTTAATTTTAGCAATCTCTTTGGCTAAGTTGGTTTTTGGTACACCAATAACAGTAAAGCCTAAATCAATATCTGCTTCTTCACGTACAGTAGCCCAGTCAAGTGAACTAGCTTGCGGGTCACCGTCAACTAACAGTACGTCATACCCACGTAGAGATAAGCCCATAGCTAAATTAATTGAAGTCGTTGTTTTAGATACACCGCCTTTCTGATTAACCAATGCGATTACTTTAGATAATTTTTCAGTGTTATTGCTCATGTTCTTTTCCTTTAAATTAAGTATTGTCTGTTGTTTTTACTGATCGTCTGCTTTCAGGAAGAATGCCTTTATCGACCATTGAATTAATTAAAAAATCTGTTTGGCTTAAATTGTTATCTTTGCAGAATTTAATAAGTTTCAACTTATCTTCATGGTTCATACGTGTTTGAAATCTATCTTCTTTGACAACTTCTTTAACACTGTTTTGATTACCAATCATTGTTGATCTTGTCTTACCTTTAGTAGATTTAATCATAGGTATATTCCCTAACTATTTATGCATATATTAATTTGTACTCACAAAACAATCAAGGGGTATTTTAGATACTTTTGTAATTGTTCTCTATTGTTCTAATAGTTTGTTATTTAAAGTCTTTATAAGTAAAACTGTATATAAGCAATACTTATATATGTACTGGGAATAGGCGCTATTACAATAAGGCGCTTATCTGCTTCAACCTCACAACCTTAGTCGTTTTCGCTTCGCTTCAACCGCCTTGCGGTTGGTGAGATTGAGCAGATTTCGGCAATATTCACCCTAGATAGCCTAAGCAAAAAAAATTGCTTAAAATGGCTATCTTGAATATTGCCGTTGTAGCATTGCTGTCGGAGCCGACATCGCTTTCAATCGACACTGTATGCCAATGTAAGGGCATAACAGCAAGTGAGTATTTAGAGCCTTACAGCTCCCCTGCACACGCATTAGCTCACTCACTAGGTCGGCAATCTCAAGGAGGGTTTCCCCAACGTCTTATTTATGCCAGTTCCTAGCGTATTCCCTGCGTCCCCGCCTATTGTGCGTTCATCAGCAAGCGGGCGTTTTACACTGGCTAGGTGCTTAACTCTTGCGTTGGTGATACTGCCGTCACTTGTATCCTCCTGCTACACCAACCGTCTTTAAAACTCTATGCCATTGTTGACCCATTTAAGGCAATGCACTTACAAACACAAAGCTTTATAAAACACAGGAGTAGACGAAGCTCGGCAAATAAACAATGCGCTTATTTGATACACGAATAGACACTAAATTAACGAAGTTTTTTCATTGTATGACTTGCAAAATCTAATATAAATGCAATAATAGAGTTCAGGTACAAGCCTTTCAGGTGAAATCATAACGGTCGCCAAACCTTATGATCTTCGTTAGATGATGTTTACCGCATCAAATAACTGTGTACCGAAGAATATAGAACAAAGCCCCGATAGTTGCAAGACTATCGGGGCTTTTTCTTTGTGCGCTATTTCACAATTTCCTTATAACAATCAAAACCTTTTTTTTGTTATCCATTGAAATATCATAGAGTTATAACTCTAAATAAGGGGTATCACCCCACGCTTAATTATTATTCATAAGATCAAAATAAATTAACTATCGCCCTCTGTGCCTGCGGGAACGGTAGCCCTTACCTACAGTCGGTTGATTGCTCAAAGCTTTACTTAGCATTGGGTATGCTGAAGCATTCCCAATACGTGCGTAAACTTTCGAGCCTTTATACTCAATAGTAAATAATTACAATTAAGTAATTGAATATTAATACTTAATAATAAGAATGTTATTTTTTTGTTTACCATTTGAAACAGTTGAAATAGTTAGATTTTAGTAAACTTGTTCTATTTTTAAACTTATAGAGTTATACTGTTATAACTCTATAACCGATAAGGCTAGAACTATGAAAAAAATCTTCGTCACAATGGGCATTTTGAGCCTAACAGCACTTACAGCCTGTGCCACAAATACATCATCACAAAAGGGATTAAAAAAATCACCATGCGCTTGCGTATATCAACCAATCCCAAGCGCTGAAAATCAAATCTCTGACCCATTCGCTCAAGTAATTAAAACGGTAAAAACTGGGGGTAATGTCGTATGAAAAAACTATTACTTCCGATCGCTACGGCTTTAGTTTTGACGGCTTGTTCTGACGAGCCTAAAGCGCCTGAAGTGAAAGGGGATGACTATGTAGGCGTTTGGATGAACCCAATAGGGCAACAATCGCAATCAGCAAATGACGTAATTATCAATGATCGAATCATTATTGATAAAAGCACAACTAAAGACGTTTACACCGTCACTATTTTAGCTAAAGGCGTTTTTACAGACATGAAGTTTAAACCTGATAACGGTTTGCTTTGTGCGCCTAACGATGCTTGTTTTCAGCTTGTAGATGGAAAGCTAAAGCTTGGTAGTGAAAGCGGTGTTCTAACTTATGAGAGAGAACAGCAAAATGGAAATCAATAAAATTAAACTCGGTCTAGCTTCTGCGGTTGTCGCTTTAGGTCTAACTGGCTGTTTCACTTCTAAGCCTGACATTTCAGGCGTATGGGTTCCCGAACACACTCCAAAATCTGAATTTTTTTATTCGTACTATGTGATTTCTGAAGCTGATAAACAGGGCAATTTCCCAGTAAAAAAAGTCAATTATCAAATCCAAAACATGAACCAATATAACCCTGCAAAGTTGCCTAAATTTACTGGTGAATCAAGCGGGGTTTTAACATTCGTTAAAGACGATACATATTGCTATGAGGGTTCTTTGACTACTGATTGTTTTGTCTATTCAGACGGAAAATTAAGAAAATCAGATACACAAAACTTTTTCTTAAAGACTTCAAAAAACCCGCCCGAAATTCCAGTAATTCGTTGAGGTCATTATGAAAAAGATTATCTATGCTTTCTTGCTTCTGTTTAGTTTTCTTAGCTTTAGCTCGGCTTATGCGGTCGATAACTTTACCAATCCACAAGACTTAGGCAATGGCGGTGTTACAACTAATTCTGACGGTTCTGTGACTATTCCGACTGGTAATTCTAGTTCTAAAGGTAATGAAATATCTAAAAACGTATCTGAAGTGACTAAAAACGGTATGTCTGAATTAGACAAAGTTGTTGATAGTCTGATTACTGGTGTTGATAAAAACATTAAAGACAATTTGCAAGGTTACTATCAGAAAGTCACAGCTCCAATCATTCCAGTTTTTGCAGGCTTTATCATTATTTGGATCTCGTTCCAAGCTATTAAAATGATGTTAGGCATGGCTGTAGAAATTCAGGGTGTGATAGCCACTTTCGTTATTATGCTGTTGATTTGGTCAATCGTATTTTCATGGGATGCTTTCTTTCCATACGTTGCTGAAGTATTCCTCGATGATGTACCGAACCTGATTACTGAAATGACAGGTACAGATTCAAAAACAACATTGCAGTCTTTTGTATCTATTATCTTTGAATCTATCGCATTAGCTTTTAATAACATTGATACAGGTATTACCAATGTCGTTTCGGGCTTCTTCTTCGTCCTGATCTATAGCTTGATTTTTGGTTTAGCCTGCGTTGTCTGCGGTTTATTCTTCTTAATTTGGATTATCTGTAAAGTCATTATTGGCATTCTAATCGCAGTTGCACCGATTTTTCTTGCATGTGCAATGTTCCCTGCAACTCGCAGATATGCCACAAACTGGCTACAAGCAATTTTAACCCCTCTTGTTGTTCTTCTTTTGCTGATTGTGAGCTGTGACTTAGTGCTTACTTCAGTTGTCGCAGGCATTCAAAACCTTAATGAAAACGGCAGTACGTTTACTGGGGCTTTCATCATGGTAATTGTTTTGATCGTTGTTATTGGGCTGTTTTGGCTTGTTCCAAAGATTGCAATTTCTTTGGTCGGCAGTGGCTTTGAAGCTTCAACCAGTGCGACTTCAAGTATCACCAGTTCAGGCACCAATATGGTTAAAAGTTTTGGTCGTGGAGGTAAACGCTAATGACACCACAAGAAAAAGCGCAGTTAGACGCTCAAATTAAAGAGATTCAAGACAATACTAAAAAGTCTGAAAATCGTAACGGTAAAATCACTATTTGGGTTCTTGGTTTAGCGACCGTTCTAGGTATAGGTAATGTTGCTCAAGGTATCGCAATTAAAGGATTAACACCTTTAAAACAACCAGTTCCTATGATTGCTGTAATTGATTCTGAAACTGGAATTATGACCAGTGTAGAAAAGTTTGATTCAACTACTGACCCTAAACTTATTGAAAAATTAGTGACCTCTTACTTTTGGGACACTATCAGCAATCGCTATGGCTATTACGGCAAAGTTGGTAAAGACCAACTTTCGGCACAGTACAGCAAAGCTTCTATTTTCTTAGATAGCCAAGATCGTACCGACTTTGAAAATGAAGTTAGCGGAATGAATCAAAACTCACCTTACAACCAACTAGGTGAAACTGGCTCAATCACTCCTAAAGTTATTGCTGTCAACTTTCTTGGCAACAATAAAGTTCAAGCCAACTTTAAAACAACCGTTATTAAAGGTGCTGAAATTCGCCAGTACAGCTACACAGTGACGGCTGACTATATCACTGACAACTTTGACGATCTCAACGTAAAAGATCGTTGGATTAACCCATTTGGCGTGAAGTTTAAGAACTGGAACTTAACGCAAAACTCATCAAATGATGCGTTAGTTACTCAAAACCCAGTTACTCAACCATTGCCTAAACCTGAAGCAAGCACTGCTTCTGAGCCTGTGGCACAGACTTCTAATAATTAATAAGGTAATCGGATATGAAAAAGACCCTTATAAGCATTTTACTTACAGCAACGTGCATTGCTTCAGCGCCAACTTTTGCTCGTCAAATTCCTGTTGGTTTGAAAACGGACAACCGCATTAAAGTTGTTCCGTATTCTGAAAGTCACGTTGTTGAACTATCAACGACTTTTGGTATTTCAACTACTGTCGAGTTTGGAAATGAAACTATCCAAACTGTTGCTTCAGGTGACACGATTGGATGGCAAATAATCCCACAAGGTAATCGTCTATTCATCAAGCCTGCGGAAAAACCACAAGCAGGCATGAACCGTACAAACTTAACCGTAATCACGGATAAGCGAAATTATTACTTCAATCTATTCAATAGTTCACAGCCAGTTTATGTACTGCGCTTTAACTATGCAGATGCCAATAGAACTAATCGTTTATTGGCACAACAAAATGCACCTCGTCCCGCTTTAGGTGAACTGCCTATGACAAGCCAAAAATGGGGAATGGATGCCACTAAAAGCAAATCTATTAAAGTTCTTGGCGTAAGTGATGATGACCAATTCACATTTATTCGTATTGCGAAAAATTCACCTCGTCCCGCAGTTTATGCGGTTAATGGTGAGGGATACGAAGAACTTACCAACTCAAGACAAGAGGGGGATGTAATCGTGATTGAGAAAGTAAACGATGCTTTCACTCTGCGACTTGGCAAAGAATACGTTTGTATTCTCCGTAAACCTGAAGTGATTGGAGGAAAATAAAATGACAAATGAAAATAAAAATTTGGGTAACGATGACTTTAAAACCCAAGATAACTTCAGCACTGAAAATCATGTTTTCCATGATGAAAAAAAAGAACATGGTAAAGATGATTTTGAACGTCAAGATGCTTTTGACAATAAGCCTAAAACGTCTGTTAAAAATATAGACATAGGCAAGTTGGTTAAGTTCGGTGGCTTACTAGCCCTCATTATTGGCTTGGTAATTTTTGGCGTTTATCTGAAATTGCAAAAGAACAAAGAAAGCCGTGTAGAAAGCGGTATAGAAAGTGCTGTTGCTAAACCAGTAGCAGGGATGGACGGCAGTAATTTTAATGGCATGGATAGATTCGGATTCGGAAATCCGCAACCAATCCCAACTGCGACTACCCCTGACCCTGTAAACCCTACTGAAAAAAGCCCTGAACAGCTCGAAATGGAACGTCAATTAGCTGAACAGCAACAACAACTAGCAATGCAACAAGAGCAGGCTAGACAAGATGCTATAGCTAAAGAACAAGCCCTTTTAAACGCCCGCTACAAGTCTGGAATCATGGTTAATGAGAATGGCGGTAACGGTGGCGGTGTTAGCCCTAATGGTGATGCTAGTGCAATGGCAGGCATACCGCCTGAACTTGCACCGTTATTTATGGGTATGCAAGCTTCACAACAATCTAATGCCAACGGCAACCAAGCGGGTGCAAGCAATGTAAATCCACGCATTGCAAATAGCACTGCGGGTTCTATGGGTGGTCGTTTTGATTCAAGCACTTCTAATCAAAAAGCGCCTATTGCTCATGCGAGTTATAACGCTGATCGTAGAATGCTTATACAACAAGGCAAGATCGTAGATGCAGTTTTAGAAACTGCTGTTAAAAGCGATTTACCAAGCAACATTATTGCTCGTGTAACTAATGATGTTTATAGCGAACAAGGACGTAATCGTTTACTGCCTGCGGGTACTCGTTTATTCGGTCAATACTCATCAATTGTTAATGACGGACAAGCAGAAATCGGGGCGGTTTGGAATCGTGCAATCACACCTAATGGCGTAGAAATTATGCTTGATAGCCCAAGCACTAACAGTCTTGGTATCGCAGGCTTAGGCGGTAAAGTGAACAACCATTATGGGCGCATATTCGGAACAGCTACTTTACTTAGCATTATTGGTGCGGGTGTAAGTAATGCAGGTGTTAGCAGTAGCGACCAAAACAATGCTTCACAGACTTATCGTACTGAAGTTGCAAACTCATTCGGCAACCAAGCTGACCGTGTTCTACAACGTAACTTGTCAATTCCTCCGACTATTACAGTCGCTCACGGCACACGCATTAAAGTTCTAGTTGCTAAAGACTTGGACTTTTCAACTATTTTAAACCAATAAGAAAGGCGCTTAATTATGTCAATCCTTGTACTTGAAGATTTGAAAAAAGCTTTTGGTGATGATCTTGATAATGATCAAATTACTGAAATTTCAGTTAATAAGCCTTTGGAATATTTCATTGCTATGAAAGGTACAAGGGACATGATTAAAAAAGAGAATCCTAACCTTACCTATGCGCTTTTGAAGCGATTAGCCGAAGGCATTGCAACTGAAACCAATCAAACAATTTCAGAAGCACAGCCTTTGCTTTCTGCTCAAATTGCATCACCGCAACATGAGGGTTTATTTTTCCGTATTCAATTTGTCCGTGACCCTGCCGTAACTGGCGGGTCGATCGGCTTATCTATTCGTAAACCAAGTATTTTAAGTCTGCCATTTTCAGCTTATGAGGAAGTTTTAAATTCTGTTGAACCATTTGCAAAAATCACTGCAAAAGATCAAGAGCTATTCGATTTATACGAAGCCCGAAACTTTCATGAGTTCATTCGTAAAGCGGTGGGTTATGAAAAAAATATCATTATTTCTGCGGGTACAGGTTCAGGAAAAACAACTTTTTTTAACTCCATTATTCATGACTGCATACCACTGGGCGAACGACTAATCACTATTGAAGATGCTAAAGAGTTACGCCCGCCACATGAAAATACGTTGCAACTTTATTATTCAAGAGGTGGACAGGGTAAAGCTAAAGTTGATGCACAGTCATTAATGGAAGCTTGCCTGCGCTTATATCCAAAACGCATTTTACTGGGTGAGATTCGAGGTGCTGAAGCATTCACTTATTTAAACCTAATTTCTTCAGGTCATGGCGGTTCAATTGCAACATTACATGCCAATGACCCACTAAATGCTATTGAGCGTTTAACGCTTATGGTTCTTATGGCAGGCACAACCTTGACCAGTGACCAAGTTAAATCTTTCGTTAAACAAAGTGTAGACATCATTGTTCAACTTGGACGAACAGAAACAGGCGGTTATGGCTGTTCAGCTATTTATTTTAAAGCTTATGAGGATTTCAAAAATGAAAAAACACATCTTTCTAGCGTTGCTTAGTCTAGCCAGTGTTGCCTGCACTTCTAAGGGCTTGGATGGACAATACAACCGTATTGATCAAACAGCCTTTGAAAAAGAACAAGGCATGAGTAGCGGGCTTATCGTTGCCAATAAAGGTACTCAAGTTACCTTAAAAAACTCATGGGGTGATGTTGCATTATCGGCTGTAGAGAAAGATAAAAAAATGGTTGTTCAATATAACAATCAAGACGCTTTCTTAATGGAAGAAAAGGGCGGTGTTATTACTCTGACCGATGTTGATAACCCAAGCCAAGCATACAAATTTAAAAAGGACTAAGCCATGAAAAAAACAACTATTGCTCTTTGCGCCTTAATTAGTTTGTCTGCTGAAGCACAGTTACCGCAGACATTTACCCAAGTTCTTCAGTCATTTGCTCAAAGCAATAAATTAACTTATGTGCCTGAAGCTCCCAATCAAGGGAACTATGTCACTTATAAATTTTCAAGTGATGTCAGTTGCCAAAACGAAGCATGTGCCGATCTTAAAGTTTATTACAGCATTGACCCTGCTTGTGTACCGCAAGAAGTGGGGCTATTTGGTGAGTTGCCAGTAAGCATCCCTAACGCAAAAGCATTGTTTGTATCTCCGACCATTTCTGACAATACAAGCCAAGCTCACGACTTCATGCGAGTTCAAACAAATGGCGGGTGCTATGAGTTATCAATGGGTGAACAAGGCTCACACTATAAAACCTTAGTTGATCTAGCTAACCGTTTGGCTGTGGCTAAGTGATGAAATAGCAACGGGCCAAGTTTAAACAGGTAACGTAGTTCCTGGTTAAACTGTCCTCGTTGCGGTAGAGGAATAATGAAAATGAAATTAAAAAAACTATCGCTACTGGTACTGGTAGGTTTAAGCGGGGCAACTATTGCTTCAAATTTACCTTACAACGATATTGTGACTTCAGCTTCAGCTAAATACGGATATGACCCGCTTTTAATTCATGCAGTAATTCAAAAAGAATCTTCGCATAACAATACTGCTAAATCAGGCGTTGGCGCTCAAGGTTTAATGCAACTTATGCCCGCAACGGCTCGTTCTTTGGGCGTTACCAATCCCAATGACCCTACACAGAATGTTAATGCGGGTACTCGTTACCTGAAGCAATTAAATCAGCAATTCGGCAACATGCCCCATGCACTCTATGCCTATAACTGGGGTATGGGTAATTTACGTTCGTATCTGAAAGGTAATAAAAAAGTTATGCCTAAAGAAACGCAAGACTATGTGCCTAAGATCGCCCAGTTTTATAGAAACTATGGCGGTACTGGTTCATATTTTAGTGGCAACGTAATTAAAGGCGGGACTACTTCAGGTGGCAAGCCTGCAACGACTGGCATAGAAAACAGTAATCAGAAGAAGATACAAGCCAAGCTAGAAACACAAAGCGCATGTAAGCCTGTAAAGCTACCTGAAGCAGAACAAGTTGATATTGATTCACCTATCAACCTACCGCCTGTTCCCCCTGTAACTGGTGGCGTAGGTAAAACAGTTTTTGACCCGACAAAAAATGCCGATGCAGTTCTACAAGTTCAAGAATTAATGAAGCAGATTCAAGTCTTGAAAGGGCAATATGACAGTGTGACTAAAGGGCTTGCAGGGCTAGGACTTCTTACCAATGTGATGCAAATTGCAGGCTTTGAATTGCCTAATGGCTTTGATGCTCAACCGACTAATATTTTCAATACACCTAAAGAGCAAAACGCCTACAACGAATTGCAACGTCAAATTGCGACCAATACTGGTGTGTATGCAAGCAAGGAATTGGCACAGATTCAAAACATAACTGCAAGCCGTGTAAACACAGCTTATGTAGACGCTGAAGTAGCTTGGACACAAGTAAATTGTAATATGCAAAACCTAAAGTCGTTGGCTCAAGTAAGTACCAATACGTTAAAGCAATCAAAAGACTTGGCGAATGCCCTTGCTATTGAAAACAGTATGTTGGTAGCCAATCAAGCGAAGCTTAAAGCTAACATGCTCATGATGCAGTCAAGCATGGATTCTTATAAGGTCGCTTCCCATCAAGCCGTTCAAAAATTCTTGGGGACAGTCAAATGAATGATCAATCGCAAAAAATCTTCGGTCACGCTGTTTTAGCTGTTGTAATCACTGTGATTACAACATGGGCTATTTTTTTACCGAAGTTTTTTATTATCCCAAAAGATCATAAAGTCCAAGCTATTCTTTATGCAATTCCATTGACGTTTAAAACGCCTTTATACGTTTTAATATTGCTGTTGGCTTTGGTTATTAGTAGTGCTTTGGCTTGGTTTTATTTTCAAAACAATAAAACACCTTTTGGGGGCGAAAGATACGTTCGTGTTCTTCGTGGCTTACAATTAGTAAGTCCATTCAAATTAAGAAGAATGACCAAAGAAAAAGATTACCAAATCCGTTTTTGCGGTATGCCTGTTCCCAAAGATTTAAAATATAAACACTTCCTTTTAACTGGTGGTACTGGTCAAGGTAAGTCAGTTTCAATCAGTGATTTTTTAGATTCTTGTGTTGCTGATTCTCGCAGTAAAACCCGCTTAATTGTGGTTGACCCTAACGGAACTTACGCAAGTTTATTTGCTAAGAAAGGTGATGTTATTTTCAACCCTTTCGATGCTCGATCAGTCCATTGGTCGGTTCTTAATGAAGTACAAAATTCTTATGACATTGAAACATATTCAATGACAATCATTCCTAAATCTTCAGACGCAAATCACGAAAATTTTAATACGATGGCTCGTACTATTGTTAAGTCTGCCATGACCAAAGTTTTAGAAATGAATGAACTTACTAGAGAACAGCAGACACAACAATTTTTAGAAATTTTATTAATTTCAAGTGACGATAAACTCAAAGAGTTTTTAGTAGGTACTCAAGCTTACAGCTTACTTGGCAACTCTGAATTAGTCGGTACTTTACGCAGTATTGTTACTACATATTTAAGCCCTCACACTCATTCTAAACTTGGTGATTTTTCGTTTAGGGATTATTTAAAGCATGGTACTGGCAATATTTTTATTACTTGGCGTGAAGATCAATTAACTGCATTGCAACCATTAGTTAGCTGTGCGACTGACGTTATTTGTAGTTCTTTATTATCTGACTTTGATAACTATTCTGATTTTATATTCTGCCTAGATGAACTCGGCTCTTTGAACCGTTTATCGTATCTCGAAGCCGTATTAACTAAAGGACGTAAACATAGACTTATTGCTTTAGCAGGCATTCAAAGTCTGGCTCAATTAATCACGATCTATGGAGAAAAATTCTCTATTACGCTACGTGGTTGTTTTTCTTCTTTTGGTGTCTGTGCTGTCAACTCTCAAGACACTTATACACCCCAAGAATATGAAAAAGCTTTCGGTGCAATTGAAGTATTAAGGAAAATGAAATCTGCAAATAAAGATTCAAGACCTGAACTTGTAAAAGAAAAAGAAAATGTAGTTAAAGCTGAAGAAATAAGCAGTCTTAAACCCCTGTACTTTTATATGAAGTTTTCAGGGCATTACCCCCCCACTTTAGTAACGATGAAGTACCGTACCTATGCTAAAGTTTCGGATTCTTTTTTAGCTGTGTAGATATTTAGGGGCAATTTATGAAACGTGAACAACTTTATGTAAGTGATGAATTTTTCGCAGAAATGGACGAACACTTTTTGAGATATAAACGTGGTGAATTAAAAGTTCCTGAAGAATTTAAGAACCGCAGACTTACTAAAAACTTAATTTATCTTATCGCTTTAGACCAGTTCTTTAAAGAGAAACATAAATTTTCAAATAGACCATTTATTGATTAAGCTAGTAGAGTTATACTGTTATAACTCTATAAGGAATAATGACAATGTTTAAAAAACTTATAATCGGTTTAGCTTGCAGTACGCCACTGTTTGTATATGCGTCACCTTATGATGATCTTATTCACAAACATTCTGTAGCCAATGGTTTAGACCCTAATTTAGTAACGGCAATTATGGCAAGAGAAAGCGCCTTTAAGCCAAATGCTCGATCACATAAAGATGCTAGGGGTTTGATGCAAGTCATTCCCTCTACAGCTCGTTTAATGGGTGTAGACCCTAGCCGATTATATGAACCTGAACAGTCTATTATTGCGGGTACTCGTTATCTCGCTTTCCTGAATAAAAGATTTAATGGTGATCTTACAAAAATGATTGCTGGATACAATGCAGGGCATGGGGCAGTTGAAAAGTTTGGAGGTATTCCCCCTTACCGTGAAACACAAAACTATGTACGCCTTGTATCCAGTAAATACCAAACACTAAATGGGGGTGGTTCATTTAAAACTTACACTGCAAATAATAACCCTACTGAAGCCAGTCGAAAAAGTGACATTCTAGTTCTCGCTTCATGGCAACAAAATCAATACCCGCAATACTCCGCAAGTCAAAACCAAAGTACAGAAAATAATAGCTATTCAGCACAATCTGAACCTGTGCGCCTGCGTGTAAATAATCAACCAAGCAATCAACCAAACGTGCAACAAGCATCGTTTGTTCAAACTCTTAACAAAGGGCAATACGTCCAAGTATTTTAAGGAATAGATCATGAATCTTTTAAATAAACTCAATCCTAAGCAATACGCAATTGTCTTATTTGCTGTTTTTTATGCTCAATTGGCAAATGCGGCGTTTGGTCAAAAATTTGCTCAAAAGCTTAACCAATTTAATGATGAATTAGTCATTATCGCAGCAGTCGCTTTCGTGACTGGTGTTATTTGTTTGGCAATCACAATGCTTGGCGGTGGTAGTGAAAAAGTTAAGCGTTGGGGTATCGGCTTAATCGTTGCAGGTATCCTTGTTTTCGTTGCCCCTGATCTTGGTAATTTCTTCTTTAACTAAATAGGTGAGCCATGAGCAAAACCACTGAAAAAAACGAAGAAAAAGACTTGCTGTTTGCGGGTCTTGCCCGAACTGCAAGGGTGGCAAATATACCTGTAGATATTTTCACTTACTTTTTCCTAATTTGTGGTTTTGCTACGTGCTTTTTAGCACTAATTGGCAACCTAAAATTAGGATTAATAATATCGGGAATAATCTATTTATTGTTGGTTGTAGTGACCTACCAAGAAGATAGAGGGATTCAATATTTATGGTTTTCGATCAAACGTAGACTTCAGCGAACTAAAGTTTTTGGTGGCTATAGTTTTGATTCTCACGCAAAAGCTGACGATAAAAATATTGAATATAGTCAAAAGAAATTAGCGGGTGCTGAACAAATGGAAATCAATAATTTACCTTATCTAAGCGCAATCAATGAACATGATATTAAGCTAGTTAATGGTGATATTTTTACGGTTTTAAAAATTACTGGCTTTCCGTATGAAACTAAAAGCTATGCTCAATTAAAGACTTTAAAAAAATATCGTGCAGATATGTTTAAACAACTTGGCTCTCGTTTTGTTGTTAGCGTTTATTATGATCGTCACGAAGTTAAAACCGAAATACCGCCTGCAAACGGTAATGAATTTTCAGATAGTTTTAACCAAAAATATTATGAAAAACTATCTAATGAACGCATGTTTCAAAATGATATTTATGTGTCGTTGCTTGTCCGAAAATCTAACCCAAGTGACCCGCCTTTAACTCGTCTTAAAAATTTGTTTTTCAGAAGTGATAATGAAGAACAAATGATTGCAGAATTAAATAATGCAGTAAGTATGTTTAAAGAGTATCTGCAAGATGCGAACCCAAGACAGTTAAGCACTTATTCAAAAGATAGCGTTTTATATTCTGAAACAGTGAATTTTCTCGGTTATTTATTGAACTTAGAAAAAGCAGAAATCCCACTTCATCCAACTGAAATTAGAAACTACTTAGGCTATACACGTAGAGTTTTTGCACCCGATGGAACTATTAAATTCTATCACCCAAGCGGTGAATTAACGGCAGGGGCAATCTATAGTTTACCTACTCCTAGCTATCCAGAGGGTAGCGATCACACCATGTTAGATGAATTTCTAAAAGTTGATCATCCTTTAATTATCTCTCAAACTTTCATGATGATGGACAGACGTAAATCTATCAGCATGAGTACAACTCGTCAGAACCAATTAAAAAATGCTCAAGACAAGTCAGAATCTCAAATTGAAGCGATTAATGTTGCCATTGATGACTTAGCTTCAGGGCGTATCTTAAACGGCATTTATTCATTAAATGTTTTAGTTACCTCTAAGACCCCATCTGAATTTAAAGAAGCAATGCAGAAAACTAGCGGGGCATTTCAGCGCAATCACATGATACCTAAAAAAGAAGATTTAATTTCTGAACCTACTTTTTACTCTATGTTGATTGGCAACTATCACTTACTCCAAAGACCCGCAACTATTAACACGACTAACTTTGCGGGCTTTGCCAGTATGCACAATAGTTCTACTGGCAAAAAAGATGGCAACCATTGGGGTGAGAATGTCATTCAGCTTAAAACGACAAGTAATACGCCTTACTACTTCAATTTCCATGAACATGATGTAGGTCATACTCGTATCACGACTGGTACTGGTGGCGGTAAGACTACTGTAATTAATACGCTTTTGACTGCTTCAGATAAGTTTAAGCCTTATATTTTTCATTTTGATTTTGAATATTCAGCTTCAGTTTGGATTAAAAGCATGGGCGGGCGACATACTGTTTTAAGTGAAATGGTTAAAACTGGTTGGAATCCATTGCAGTTAGATGACACGGAACAAAACCGTTTGTTTCTAAGAAATCTATTTTCTTTTATGGCTCAAGACTACAATGATAATGGTAATCCAAAGCCTTTAAGCACTGCTGAAGAAAACAAGATCAAAGACGTTGTAGATGCTGTTTATAGCTATGAAAAGCACCTTAGACGGCTTAGAAACTTTATTGGCTTGTTTGGTATGGCTGAAGATAACAACATGGCTGAACGCATGTCAAAATGGGTTAATGATGGGGTTTATGCCAATATTTTTGACAATGAAAGTGACAATTTCTCAATTGATGGCGCTCGAATTTTCGGCTATGAAATGAAAAATGTCATTGATAATGATGTGGTGTTAGGCGCTATGTCTATGTATATCTTCCATCAAATTGATATATCCATGTCTGAGGGCAAGCCCTTTATTGTTGTTGTCGAAGAAGGTCAAAGATATATCAGTAATCCGATTAACTTAGCATGGCTTAAAATCATGCTAACCACGTACCGTAGACGTAACGGTATGATGATCTTTGTTACGCCAACGCCTGAAGTCATTACAAGAGATGACGATTTGATCGGGCAGTTTAAAACGTCAATTCTATTGCCAAACGATAAGGCGAATGTCGCTACATATATGGGTAATGAGAAAAATAATGGCTTAGGCTGTACTCAAGCAGAATTTGATTGGGTTGTGAATACACCGCCTTATTTACGCCAATTTATGATTAAAAACTCGCATGATTCAGTTATTAGCAAATTAGATTTAAGCAATATGTCTGAAATTATCCCAATACTTTCAGGCAATGAGTTAAGACACAATATTCTTGAGGAAATATTGAGTAAGGATGAAAACTTGACCTACTCCCAGTGGGTACACGAATTTAACGAAAGGGTGAAATCATGAAAATGAATAAAATAAAAATGTCGGCTGTAGCTTTTGCTTTAGCCTTAACTGCCAACACAGCAAACGCTTGGGACGTTGTATTCGACCCGACAGCCGTTGCAAATATGGTCAAGCAATTGGTTCAAATGCAACAGCAATATGAGATCATGAAGAAACAATATGAAAGTACGACTGGTAATACTGGTATCGGAACTTCAGGCGTTAAGAATGTGCAAGACGTTGTTTCAGGCTCTTGGCAAGACGTAGTAGCCAATCAAAAGACTGGCTCATTTGGTAATGCTCAAAAGGCTTATGATAAAGTGCTTACTACCATTGGTTCAGATGGTATGAATCAATTGCTAGGCAATGATCAATACAAGCGAAATTACAACACGGTTAAGACTGGCTTTGCTTTCAGTGATGCTTCTTATAATGCTTTAAATGAGCATGTAGCAAACTTAACCACACTGAAGAACAAAATTAACTCGACCCGCAATATTAAAGAAGCCCAAGACTTAGCAAATGCCATTGCTATTGAACAAGGTTATATCAACTCGATTGGTGCTAAATTGTCGGCTGTTCAAACTAACCTTGCATCTAACAATGCTTCAAGCGGTGTGACCAGTACGCAAAGCTTTAAATCGTGGTTTGGTAACTAATTTCATCACAAGCTAACAATTCAGGTTGTTAGCTTTTTTTTGTCTAAATTTTAGGATTATCTATGAAAAAAATCATAATCCCTGTATTAGCCTTAATCGCTTTCAATACATACGCTGAAACAGCACAGAATGGCACAGAAACGCCAGTTGCTATAGAGGCTAGTCATACATCACTGACCACTAAAAAAGGCGAAATAGAGGTTAAAAAAGACGGAAAAACTGTATCTGTTTCTAAAGCACCTGAAAGCCCTTTAATTAATACAGTCACAACTACACAAACAACTTCAAAAGCGCCTGAAGCTAAACAAGTAGTAAAAGAGATCCAATCTAAACCAGTCAAAGAACCTGTAGTGATTTATCAAGCCAGTGAAATTATGCCTGAGCTTAGTCAAGCCGATCTTGACTATATTAAGGCTGTAAATTCAAACGATAAAATCAACTCAATTGAAAGCAAGATCGTTAATAACGAAGCGATTAGCAAAGAAGAATTGAAGATTTTACGCCAAAAGAATCCAAACTACTGATTGACCTTTTTGACATTTCCCCCCGCACTCATAACCCACTTAAATCATTCAATAAAGTAGATGCCTGGTCAAGACTGCATACTTGCAGTTTTGACCAAGCATCGGAATATGATTTTTCACAGTAAGAGTTTTGGCCAAGTATGGACCAAGCAATGAAATTGCAAGTCCATACGTGCTAAAACGGTTTTATGGTGAACCAAAATGAATAAGCTTTTTTGTATTACCCTTTTTTTGTTTTCTGCATACTGTCACGCTGATTATTACGGTAAAGTCACTTACGTTTTAGACGGTGATACTGTGAGTATCACAAAACCAAACAACACTAAATGGCGGGTTAGACTGTCATTCATAGATGCCCCTGAAGTTGCCAATAATTCTAAAAATTCGCCTACACAGCCTTATGGTCAACAATCGAAACAATATTTAATGTCTATGGTCTTAAACAAAACGGTACTCGTTAAAGAGCATGGGACTGATAACAATGGTAGGTTTCTTGGTGAGCTGTACTTGAATAAATTAAATGTGAATAAAGCAATGGTCGCCAGTGGCTACGCTTGGGCATATCGCTACAATCTTCCTGATAGAACATACATAGATTTAGAGAATAAAGCTCGATCAAAAAAAATCGGGTTATGGAAAAGTCCTAACCCGATTAATCCCTATGACTGGCGAAAGAAATATTAAAATTTCATGCCTGAAGTGGGCTTATCCTGCTTTGGGCTTGACTGGCTTAACTCCTGCACCCTCGAAGCAGATAAAGATTTAAATGTTGTTTGCTGTGCTGTCACCCTCTGATCTACAGCCTGTTTTACTTCAGGATTGGTTTCATAGCGTTTCACATATTGATCACCATAGCGGGCTTCAACACTTCTGATTTTTAACTCTACATTTGAATTGTTATAAACGCCTGTTGCATAAGTTTCACCTTTTTTAGTTGCGTGACCTGTGATTTTAATTTCAGCGTCTTTAGGTAAATTAGTGGTTGTAAATAAACCATCTTTTTGACTGTATGCTTGATTGAGCTTGATATAGTCACCATGAGCAATTGATAGCCCATTAGCTGACTTAGCAAAATCAGCACCCAATTTACCCTCTTTCTTGAGCTGTATTCGGACTTCTTTAATTATTTGATGTTTATTTAGCGCTGGGTTTTTGCTTTGAAATTGAGATACTTCAGCCTTACTATCTCCTTTCACTTCAGGCGCTTTAGGTTTATTTGATAGCTGTTCATCTACTTTCATTAAAATTTTATTTTCAAGGTTATTTAACTTTTCTTTAACCTCCATATAAACCTGTAATGCCGTAGATTCAGGCTGTTTTGAATCATGATTACCGATCGGCTTATCGAGCATCATTTCATTTTTAGTAACATTGATTAACTCAAGGTGATCTCGATTTTGACGGAACATAACTAAATTGTCCTCGCCATCAACTTTGATATTTTTAGATAAATAACCCTCTTGTTTTTCAAAATCATCTTTGGCAACAAGTAAGTTGCTAGTTAAGTTACCGACTATTTTTACGTCCATTTTCTCACCTGTACTTTCATCAACTGGGGTCACTTCACTAACCAGTTTTTGATTATTCAATTTAAGTCTGTCACTTTCCTGAAGCCCCTTTACAATCTCAACCTCTGTATATGGGGCAAAGCGTGTTTGCATTGCTTCTATTACTTTGAACCATTTATATTCATGCTGTTGGCGCTCCTGATCTGAAAAGGGTCTTTCCCTTTCAGCTTTAAAGTCCTTTTGTTCAATAGCGTTATAGTGACGGTCATAAACGGTTAGCTTGTCTACTATCGGTTCATTTTTTAACTGTTCTATTGTGTTTTCTAGCTTGTGATAAATTTCACTATGAATATCAATATTGACGAAACGCCCAGTTTCATACAGCGCCTTTTCCATTTCATAACGATGGTATATACCTTGTCGGGATGTAATTTCAGGCACAGCCATTATTTTTAATTCAACGTCTTTGTAGCCGTTATCTCTGAAATTTTGAACTGTATTTTTTAAGGTTTGAAAATCTGCACTTGTTTGGTCAAGAACAATATTTTTCTTATGGCTTATAGCTTCTTCAATTAATTCTAAACTCCACTTTTTAGCATCATGGTGGGTGAATCCTGAAGATGTTTTATCATCCAGTTTTTGCAGTTCATTATACTTGGGGTGATAGGCTCTTAATTGATCGGGGTCAATAATTACACTCCCGCCTTTATCTTTGAACTGATCTATAGAATCTCTTGCCAACTTGCCTTTACCCGATGCAGGCTGACCGCCAGTAATGACGACTTTAGGGCTTACTATAGACAGTGAGTTGTTTAGAAAATCAGCTTTAATTTTCTCAAATACAAGGTTATGTTCTTCATCACTTAGTTTGTATTGATTGTCCATTTAGCACCCTTTCATTGTGTCTTAAAGAATGTTCCAACACATTTATAAACCGTAGGTAGTAATATCAGTCCACAAAACCAAAGAACGCCCATAATGTCATCGGATAGGTTTTCTGAAACAAGCACTACACCCAAGCAACCATAAATCACGACTAGACTTATAATTAGCTTCAGCAAAAACATTTTCATTTCTAATTGCTCTGCTCGCTTTTATAGGCTTCACTATGTTTCTTGATTGATTGTATAAGCTGTTCTCTATCTTGCTCATACAAGCCTTGAAGCTCCATTGAAAGGGCTTGCCTATCATCTTCAGGTAACTGCCCTGAAGTACGCAATCCAATACGATTTGATATGCCTGTCTGTGCAATCCTTAATAATTCGGATTCGCTTAGATCATTAAAATTAATCATCGTTATTTTTCCTTATATCTGAAGATATATAACAATAGGGTATACCCTATTGTTATACAATAATACACCCTAAAAACCCTATAACAATAGGGTTGTTTTGTTAATCTAATGTGATATAACATTGAGGTCGTCTAATTTTGTTATACTGGTTATGGAAAAAGAAAATTTAGATATTGAAGATCAAATTAACAACACGCCTTTTCAAAGGGTGGGTTATGTTCGTGTATCAACCAAAGACCAAAACCCTGAAAGACAGCTTCACGATTTACCATTTAAATTAGATAAAGTTTTCATTGATCACTTTAGCGGAAAAACTGCCAAGCGCCCTGCACTTCAGGAAATGCTCGATTATGTCCGTACTGGCGATATTGTGTACGCACATGATGTTTTTAGACTGGCACGAAGTTTAATTGATCTTGTGACCATCATTCAGAAACTAAACAGCAAAGGCGTATCAGTAGCTATTATTAAAAACAATCTGAACTTCACCCCCAATTCCGATGACAAATTTGACAAGTTCCAACTTCATGTTTTAGGCGCTGTAGCTGAACTGGAAAGAGGGATACTTAAAGAGAATCAAGCTGAAGGCATAAAGTTAGCCAAAAAAAAGAAAGGTAAATACAAGGGAAGATCGCCTGCTATTGAAGGTGAAAAATTAAATGAGTTAATTCAGACCCTTAAAAACAAGGATGATTCATACTCTTTTACTCAAATAGCTAAAGATTATGGTGTGTCCTATATGACTTTAACTCGATATAGGAATAAGTATTCAAAGCAAATTGATCCACAATCTGATTGACCTTTTTGACAAAAAAATAGCTTTAGTAACTTACTAAATCTTTTGAATAAAGTAGATGCCTGATCAAGACTGCATACTTGCAGTTTTGACCAAGCATCGGAATATAATTTTAAGCAATAAAAAAGCCAGTATAGAGCTGGCTTTTTTATTCAATGATCTTAAAAACAATATTATGTAGCAACTTCACAAAAAGATAATAATCAGCAGGTTACAGTGAGAAACCTAGATTAACTCGGCATCCTATTGTGAAAATCAATAGCAAAATCTGATTCAGATCGTGGTTCGGTATTGTAGAATTTGAAGCCTAAACATTTAACTTCCTTATAACCATGCTCTTTAACTTCATTTAAGAACTCAACATAGTTTTGTGAATCATCTTGATCTGCATCAAAAACAATTTGGCTTTCATCATCCAAACTAATCAATACTTCCTCTTTCCAAGTATCCTTTTCAAGCAAATGACCACCTTTAGGCTCAATTAAGCATTGATAGTACATTTCACTATTTTCAGCATCATTAATGATCAGCATGTAGTCAGGGCTGAATCTACGACCATCTTTAGGGCTAAACAACCAATAATCGAGTTCATTCCGTATCAGGTAAATCTCTGCACCCTTGTAGCGTGATTTAAGCTCGTCAATTTGAGTTGCAACAAACTTAACAAAGCGTTTTTCTTCACTTGTGCCATAGTTTTCACTGTAGGCGTACCAATCGGCAGTTTCAACATCAAACTGTAGATCGGGGTTGTCATGGCTTGACTGTGGTTTTGCACGTTCATCAGGTGCATGATCACTCGTTTCACCATCTGAATCTTGGATAGGGAACGAAACCAAGTAGATGTTCTTTTCTTGCTGAAAGATAGAGGATAGTGATTTAGGTCTAAAAATATGACTTCCTGTAATCTGTGGCATGTGCCGATCTATGGCTTTACGCACTTCGGGTAAAATCACACCGACCAATAATTGCAGTTTTTCATGCGCTTCAAGTTGGTTAATGTCCTTACCTTCTGAATACGAATATTTAATTTCATATAAAGGTAGATACTTTTCGATCAATTCATCAATACTTTTTATCCCAACAATGTGATTTTTCAGATTGTTAAATCGAAAGAAATTGTTTTCTGCTGACATTAATGCCTTGCGGATAATTAACGGGGAAAAGTATTCATCGGTTAAATGAATGGTTTTATACTGAATCCCTGCCTGAATATTATTTTGCTCTTTATCCGTTAAACTTCTTGTATAAAGTCGGTAGGTACTGGCTTTGATTTCCCTTTTAAAAGTGGCATCAATCTCCGTATCCGTTGTTTTACTGCGGTATAACTGTTGATTGACCAATACAAAACCTTTTTTATAGGTTTCACTGTTGAGAAATTCAGACTTGAGCTTAATCGTCCGTTTTTCCATGCTCTTATTGACAATACCTTCATCAAGTAAGGCATATTGTAGGTTATCTAAAAAAGTCCCTGTTTTAACAAAGTGGTAGAAGAAAGTTTCTAAAATACGCCCATGCTCATACGGTGCATTATCAAATTTACGCTTGAATGGGTCGAACTCATAACTATGTTCTTCATCAAACAGCCCACCATTTTGAGAAATCTTATAGGATCGCGGTAATTTATATGGACACAACCTTGCACCACGACCAATAAGCTGAATATCTTGTAGCGATACTTTTTTAGATTCTGAAATATCAAAATGAATAATGTCAAATAGGCTGAGTACATCCCAACCCTCATTCAGTGCGTTGACAGAAAAAATTGCTCGAATCACGTTTCTTGGACTATCGAGTAGTGGGAGTAAATCCGCTTTTTCTTTTTTTTGACTGTTATACGTCATGCTGTTATCTTCACGGAAACGCATTTTAATTTCAGCAATAAACGCATTTAAGCCATCAGGGTCTTGGGGGGATAACAACCCTGATTTTCGTGAACCAAGCCAACTAAACATTTGATTAATAAAGCGGTTTCGATCTATTTCTACGAGCGATTGCTGTGTGCCTACACCTAATTTTTTTAAATGATCTAAATCACTTACTTTTAGTGAGTTGATCACCTTATGGAAAAAATCTCGATCTTCTTCACTTTTGGCAATTTTGGTTGATTTAATCAAAATAATGGGATTAACCTGAACATTCATTTCTCGTTCAGCGAGTAATCTGCGGTACTCACTCATCACGACTGCATTGATGACCAATAACCGCTTTTGATCTTCAATCTGTGTTTCTTCGTTATAAAGAAAGCCGACTTCTTTGCTGTACCCATCTTTGTTAAATTGCAGAAAATCGTAACGATGAATCAACTTATCACGGTATTTTTTATGGATGAGTGGATTTTCTAAATCTACGGTAGCGGTAAACTCTAACAGTAAATTATCAGGACGAGCATAGATTGCCGATTGAACTGCCGTTTCCCAATTACGAATATCTTCTTCTTCAGTTTTCTTGAGTTTTTTGCGTGTATCCACGTTTAAACGGTGTGCTTCATCCGCAATCACAACAACAGCATTATCCGCAAAATCCTGAGCAGTTAAGCTATTTTCCTTGTCTTCTGTTAGGCGGTTGTATAAAAGTGCGGTGCTGAAAAACATGAAGTTAATCGCATCTTTTTGGGCATCCTGAAACCGATCAATTGCACGAATATTAATGGTTTTACCGTTTAATTTAACCCCTTTCGGATTAAATAGATATTTGGCAAATTTATAATCGGTGAAGTTTTTTACCGCCTGATTTTTAATTTGCAATTGGTGTACCAAGAATACAAAATTGCGGTAGCCTTTTTGATATAGATACAGAATAGCAGCAGCCATTGTGAGCGTCTTACCTGTACCTGTCGCCATATTGAACAGTAAGTGCTTTGCTTGATTGTGGTCTTGCTCAAATAGCCAAATAAAGTGCTTGATGGCAACTTCCTGATAATCTCGCAATGTCTTTGAAAGGTTATCGGTAATATAAGTCGGCAGTTGATAATCTCTGACCCATTCCTGATATTCAGGATTCGATTCAATTTGATTAAATAAAAACTGTGACAAAGTATCTTTAACTTTAGTTTTACTATTCTGTGTTTTAGTGGGTTTAGTCATTGCTCACCCCATAGAATAGGTCGGTTAAAGCCATTTCTTCATCTGTGACATGGTAACGACTATCACGCATATCAGCATGATTAAGATAAAGTTGGTTCTCATCCAAAATACCGATGAGTAATTCTTTACGTTGATCTAAATCCAATGAACGGAAGTTTTCATCTTTTTCAAATTCATTTTTATCGAACCAAAACTTCAAGAACGCATTTTTAGCCATTTCATTGTAAACGTCATCTAGCTCGCCTTTACTATTGGCAGTCATGATTTTATCTAAAAAGTCTTGGTTGTATTTTTTAAGCTCAAAATAAATAAATGAACCACCACCTTGCCAACCAACTGCCTTAGAAATACCACCTTGTTCACCCTCAATTACTTTCTTTAAGCGTTCTTTGGTAATGTCTTCAATGTAGTCCATTTGCTCTATACCAATCCATCTGCGTCCCATTTTATGAGCCACTGATGCCGTAGTACCACTACCTAAACAATAATCTAGAACAATATCGTTTTCATCAGTTGAAATTTCGATGATACGTTGAATTAATGATTCAGGTTTTTTACCTGTCGGGAAGTCCACACCACCTTCTTTCATCAAGTTATTGATACTTGAAGTTAAATCCCAATATGTACCTTGTTTATCTTTCTTATATAAGACATTATCAATTTCCTCCGTAATATCTCTCAACCAAGCAAATAATCTACACTTTTCCCCTTTATAAAATTGCTCATATAAAAGTCCCTTATTTTTACCAGACTTAGGTACATACTCAATCGAAATAACATCATCACTTATTCGATTTTCATTACGTGCATCTATTACTCTTGCTCTAATAGATGATTGAGCATCTTTTGCTTCAAAAATTTGTTTACCATAACGATAATATACTTCTTTCTCTGTAATATTCTCAGAAGCCATCACTTGGCGTACTGACTTAATGACAGCATTAGGTCTTCTATAAACCTTAATTTCATTACCATCACCATCAATTGTTGAGCAAACATAAACCTTTTCAGCACCATCTACTAATACAGACGTATAGTGCCAACTTTTCCCACTTTCCTTGTATTGCTCTACAACTTCATATATTTCTTTATATTCATATACACTCTTGAATGCAGGCAATAATTCATAATTTTTTGCGTATATTAAAATGTATTCACAGTTTTTCTTTAATCGCTTATCTTCACCACCACCTGATGCACCTGCTACATTTTTCATATTCACAGACAGCATATTAATGAAGTTTTCCCTACCAAAAATTTCATCCATTAAAACTTTTAAATAAGCTTGTTCATTATCATCGCATTGCACAAAAATAACACCATCATCTTTTAATAAATCTCTTGCCACTTCAAGACGATTTTCCATAAATATAAGCCATGAAGAATGATTGAAGCTATCGTTATATTTAAAGCTATCATTGCCAGTATTATATGGTGGGTCGATGTAGATGAGCTTAACCTTGCCTGCTAATCGTCCACTTAAAGAATGTAAAGCAAGTAAGTTATTGCCTTTAATCAATAAATTTTGTTGTAAGTTTCCACTTTCATCAAAAAAATCTATGTCAAGATTGGATTGAGTTTTACCTATAATTTGTATATTACTCAATACTTTAGGTTCAAATAAGGTGTCAATGTCAGCACCATCAACTTCTTGATGTAAAAAGCGTTCTTCACGCCCTGTATCTTCTTTATTCATGCCCGCTTCAAGCACAGTGTCTTTAAACGGAAAACTTAAAACCACATCATTATTATTATTTAAAAAACCAATTCGGTCTTGGCTAGTTGAATAAAGCCCAATTTTGTTGCTATGACGAGTGTATCTGCCTTTTTTAAGTGAATTATCAGACATGAATCAATCCTGTTTTTTACCGTTGAATGGGAGTTAAAATCTTATTTCTTTACAACCAACCGCTTTGAGTATTTGAAGCATAAATATCGCCCCAAAAGTCCCACGATTAATTTTATTGCTGATGTTTTGGGGTGTTTCAGATATACCCATTGCTTCTAACTTTTTTGCCACGTCAATCAGGCTTAAATTTTTTCGGGCAATTTCTGCTTTAAGTAAGCCTTTTGCATACTCTTTCCATTCTTCGTCACTCATATTTTAACCTCATAAGATATAAGCGACATAGCATGTCGCAAAGAAGTTTAAAATCATTATATTTAATGATTTTAAACTTTACAAGATATTTATACCCCAAGAAAATAAACACTATATATAATGATATAAAATTATATAGGGTGATTTTATGAAAAAAGAATCTAAGCAACATTTTCTATTATCGGCTAAGGCTCGGCTCGTACTTTAATAGAGCAACGTAACGATGAATCGCTCTCAGGTGAGGTTTACATGGATGGTGCATATGTAAATGGTTATATTCGACCTAAAAATCGTAAGGAAGATCGTATTAATCGGCACAAAGCTGAAATCGTTATAATTATTGTGCGGTTGCTACATAATATCGCTTAAAAATAGTTTTCTTCAGGATATAAGGCACGTTGTAAACCAAAACCAATCAAGCCCGCTATAAGCATGTAAACAGCTTTCATATACCACATACCCCATATAACGGTTATTGTAGTTGCTGAAAATTCTTGTACTGGCTGACCTAAGAAATTAGTCGTTTGATTAAATGACTTTTCCGAAGCTTCAAGTGCGTAGTAATTTAATGCAGGGAACAAACACACAACCAATAGAACGGCTACCGCAGGGAAAAGTATAGCTTTAGATATATCCCACTTGATAGCGAAGTATAGCGCCACTACCAAAGCAATTAAGCCAAGAATAGACCTCATGCCAGTTGCAAAGTCTAAGCCCACTGCGGTTGAACCTTTCCACACTAGAAAGCAAAAAACAGCTATCAAAAAAGTGACAAAGCCTGCAAAAATTTTAAATTGTTCCTGTTCTTGGTAATCCATGTATGAATCCTTAGTTATTAACTGCGGTGTCAGTGTGATTGTTATAGCCTAGCAATGGCTTATTTTCAGGTGGTGGTATGTCCACAACGTCCCGATCTACATTGACCAGAATTGAAGTGAACTCACTTGATGCAATCAATTCCTTTGCTTCAGCAATATAAGAATCTTCAGTCTGATCATTAATCAAATAAAATGCTGTTGGTGGGTTGGTATCAGTAAGCAATACGTTTGCAATTGGACTTTTAGGGCTTAGATTATATCGCAAGCACTTAATGAATGACCTATTCTGCATTGTAAGCGTGTCTAAGAGTTCTTTTTCACCCAAGCTCTCAAATGGTAGCCAAGTTTGATTTAAAGGCACTAGAGCGATTTCTTCAATCTTTGCGATACCACTATCCGCAAATCCAAAAGTCCCAATTGCTAATAGGTTTACATCGTCTTGATAATGCGCCTGCTCAAGCTCGGCTTCAAAGCGTTTATTAACTCGGCTATACATTTTTGCATCCATAAATAAATGCAAGGTTGGGGCATGTTTTAGAATGATTCTGCCCCCATCAAAACGTGCATCTTCAATAGACTTAATCACACCAATAAATATTTTTAATGGGCGTTTATTGCCTTTAACTTTCAGGTCTGCCAACTCTGCTTTTCTTCGGGCTTCAATCTCATTGTGTTTGGTTTGGTCATAATATTCAGGGATATAAACCAATCCACTTAAATCATCTTTTTTATTCTTTTTATCATTCAAAGCTACTTTTAATGCCTTGCGAAATTGAAACCAATTATGCTTCATGTTCGGTTGGTGGCGGTTTAACAAAGCTTCTTCAAGCAAGTAATCTAACGTCCCTTTTAAGGTCAATTTTGTTGTTTCAGCTTTTACAGTGTCTTTAGGTGTATCACTTGGCGTAGGCGCTTGTTTGGATACATTGCTTTTTGACAAACTGAACTCAAACTTTAAAACACTTGCCCCTGTTTCATCTGTCTTGATAGCTTCCCCCATAACCTCGCCTAGTCCTGAAATTTCAGTAGGTGGCTCATAGCTTAGGCAACTAAAGTCGTGCTGATCTGCGCTGTTAGGCATACGCTTTAAAACAAAGTTTTCGCCAATTTTAGCGATATACATTTCAATGTTTTTTTGTGGCAGACAAGCGCAAATAGGTCTAATCCCTTTTTGATAACACTCTTGCAAAATTGCCTGTGTTAATACTTCATCGTCAGGACTAACAATTTTTCCATTATGTATAAAATTATTCATAAAACCGCCCTCATTTAATATTTAGGTGTGTTTCGATTAGGCGTATTTGGGTTTTTAATACGCTGATTAGGTGCATTCAAATTGTCTTTTGGTGCATTCGCTTTTTGCTTTAAAAGCTGTTCTCTAAACTCTGTATAGACTTCAGTTTTATGCCGTGAATCAAATCTAGCTTTTGACTGGTCTTTAAACTCATTAAAGTATTTATCTGAATATTCAAGATTCAATTTATTGAAAGGAATCTCGTATTCTTCATTTTTAATTCGTGCTTTCATTACTGGCTTATCTTTAACTTTATAAGCATCAATGACTTTTAATTCAGTACCTTTTTCAAAAGTTACCTTTTTAAATAATCCTGTTTTAATCTCAAGATCATTAGTAAGTTTTACAAGCTCACCTTTTGCTATATTCATATTGCCATTAAATCTAACGATCTCGTCACCAAGTAAGGCTTTAGATTTCAAACTTGCTCTAACTTCAGAAACGATTTCTTCTTTAGTGAATGTTTTATTTTCACTGGTCAATGAATACAACTTGCTATTTATTCCAAACAATTCACGCTTATTCTCTAAATGTAATCTATGATCATTTAAATAAGACTTCATTAAATTATCTTTAGATTCTACAAGTGTGAAGTCTGTAGAGAACTCTTTAGTTTCTGAACGTCCAAGTACCTTTTTGAAGTTTTCAAAAGCCGTTACTTCTCTTTCTACTGGTTTGTAATTATGGTCATAAGAAACTTTACCGTCAGGGGTCTTAACAGTTTCTTTTTCATTAGTTGCAAAAGTTAAAGCACTATAATTGATTTGAATATTTTGCTTATGTCGAGTTAAGGCAACATAAGTTAAATTAGCATTCATATTTTCACTAGCTACAATATAAGCACTATCTACAGTCATACCTTGTGATGAGTGAATAGTATTTGCATAGCCATGTTTAAACTGGTCGTATTCTTTTAAATCTACTCTAACAATTCTGCTATCACTTTCCATTTGAACCATCATAGCTTTAGGGTTATTGAATTTATCCTTTTCAAAACCTATTACTTTAGCCAGTTCACCATTACTAACTTTCATCTGTGAATTATTTTGTTTGAATACAATTTTCTCACCGATGGAAATATCTAAATCACCTTGATAGTTTTTCACAGAAACACTTTCAGGGTTAAGCTTACCTTGTTTGATAAGCAATGCTCTAGCCATTCGATTTAGTTCGTTCACATCACTATTAGAATGAGCAAGCATTAATTTACTTTCGCTAGAATCTTCACTCCATGACTTAACAGTTTTAGCTAAAGCTAGATCATGAGATTCGTATTCATTAACCATATTAATAGATTTATAAATATCTATTGCTTTACCTACTTCATGCTTAGAAAGATATTTAGATGCTTGAATCATCTTGTCAGATTCTTTGGCATGTTTCTGACGTTGAATATCCTCTAATGAAGCAATATTTTTCTTATCTAAGTTTTCTTGAATATTTGCAAATACATGACCCGCACTTACCGCACTTAACTGGTAACTATCACCAACTAATTTTATTTGTGCATCGTGTTTTTCTACAAGCATAAGCAAGCGTTGCATATCTCTTGAACCGACCATGCCTGCTTCATCCAAGATCAATACAGTTTTATTATTTATTTCTAAATTACCGCTATCATACTTAGACAAAAAAGAAGCAATTGTACTACTTGGAATATCACAATCATTCGCTATAGCCTTAGCTGTAATTGCCTGTAATGCGATTCCATATACTTGATAATCAGATTCTTTATAGGCTTCAGAAACAGCACTTAGAACGTATGATTTACCTGTACCCGCAGAACCATTCAGCAAGGTAATCCGATCGGTAGAAGTTAAGGTATAGAATGCTTTTTCTTGCTCACTATTAAATGTTCTTGTTTCAGCAACACGTACCGCATTTAAAGGTAATTTCTCAACTAGATTAAATGGTTTTTGAATACGGCTTTCTTCATTAGCATTATAGATAAATGTTGAGATTGATTCCTCAATACCTACAAGCTCTTTAGAAGAAAATACGACTTTATCTTTACCATATAAAGTAGCCATATCAGGGCAAGTTATTACCGATTCATAAGCTTTTAAATATTGTTCTTCACCATCTGTATGAGCCATTAAAAAACGCTCTAACTCACGTACTGAAAAAACAGATTGATTAGAAGTTAAAGCTTTGATTGCTTCGCTTGGACGCTCAATTATTATTTCACCATTTTGATGACGTACTTGCTTAATATTCTCATTTATATGGTACTTATGACTGCTAACGTAATCAGCTCTAAAGTTTTGGCTAGATAGTTCAATACCTTGTTCTTTAAAACTTCTATGGTCAATACGTGCATCAATACCCAAGTTTTCGCAAAAGTCATTTACATGGTTTGCCCATTCTAGGCGGGTATCAACCACAAACATTTTAGAAGAAAAATAACGATCTTTACCCGCACCGCCCTTTTCAGGATTTACTGGATTATAACGCTTAAAATGCTTTACTTCGTCACGCTCTATACCGTCTAATTTTCTTTCAGAAAACATAAGGTGAACATGCGGGTTTTGCTGACCATCACTAGCTAAAGGACTATGAATTGCATAAGAATAAGTGAAGTTTTCACCTAAAGTTTTTTCAACAAATTTCTCTACTAATTCTTCTCTTTGTTCTTTAGTAAGTTCTCTAGGTAATGAAATTTCTAATTCAGTATAAACACGCCCATTAATACGCTCATTCTTATCTGCTGACTTCCAAAAGTGTTTTGCATCAGTAGCCCATGACGGTAAATTTCCAGATTTAATATTTTCTAAATCATCTCTTTTATACTTTCCATCACGGTTAATGTAGGCGTAATGATTTGCGCCACGAGTTCCTGTAGAACCGTATTGCCTGCCTGTCTTAACTGATAAGTGATAGATCGCCATTTTATGCCTTTTTTGCTTTTGCTTTTTCTGTTTCTCGGAGAGAAACGCGGAAGCGTGCATTCCTACTGCTGTAGTCATGATAACCTCTCTATATATTCGCTACAAGTGACAAAACAAATGCTTGCATTTGTCCGATTTTAAAGCAATGCAAGGCATTGATTTTAAAAGCGGTTTTTTTGGCTGATTTTTGGCTTTTTTTGTAATTTTTCTTATATAGATATGGGGTTTCACCCCAAGCCCCACATAAGGGAATAATTCCCTTATGAATCCCTACACTTCGCCAGTGGGTCATCGGGGGTAGACACTTCGTTTACACCCCCTTTAGGATTAGTGTGTTTTTTTTGATTTTTGCTGATCAATATGTTTTCAGATGAGCCGTGAGCCTATGGCTTCCGTTCAGTCTGAAAAATATTGACAGTGTTTCTTTCTTTGCGAACTCATATACTTTTTGTTGCTTTGTATTTTTTTGGATTTTTTAGTTTTTCATTGTGATATTATTTGATCACCTTATTAAATTTTTGGATTGCGAAAAATGAATATTCAGGATTTCAAATTTACCGAAGATCAAAAGAAGTTTGTTAGTGAAGAAATTGATCGACTAAAAAAATTAGATACTAAAAATCAAACTGAAGAACTTATCTTAAATTTAGTTTCTAATATTGAATCAGGTACACCAACAAAACAGCAAATTAGTTCTTTTGAGCGCATTATGAAAAATGAGTTCAAAAAATATAAAGCTCGTTTAGAGTTAGAAAAAATCAAAGAGGATGAAAAAAAACTTCTTGCAGGTTTGAAAAAAGAAGCCCAAGTTGCACAAGCCAAAGATCGAAAAAAACGTGAACACAAGCTTATTACAATTGGCGCTCTTTTTGAAATGGTAGACTTCCCATCTGAAGATAAAGGCATTATCACTGGGATGCTTTTAAGTGCTATTGAAAATGCAAAAAATAACTCAAGTTATTTTGATAGTTTGAAAGCTTCAGGTGACAAATTTATTAATGATCGTGAACAAGCAAAAAAATCAAAAAGCACTTTAGTTGATAATTCAGGAAGTGTTACTACTGGATAACTAAAATTGAAATATATTATCTTTTGTCGCAACCCTGCGGGATTGCTTTGTAAGTCCCGCTTAGGGGCAAAGGGGAGTAGTTGCGGTTCTGCGGTCAGCTCGACAAAATCACAGATTTTGTCGGCTTCGCTTGAACCTTGCAACGGTAATCAGGGAGGGAAGAATTTTTATATTTCTTCAGTTCGCAAAGTAGACACTTTGCTCTATTTCTTATCTTTGAGTTCATCTTTATATATATATACAATACCCAATCCAAACAGTAATGATAATGAAAATTGAGATAGCGAAATAAAGTTTTTGTACTGTTCATAGGCTTCAAAATCTGTAATAAATAAGCTTAATATAAACCCTCCAATTTTATAGCCCGCCAACATTGATATTAGTGCTAATCCTAAAATTTTAACCCATACAAAAATAAACTTAATACTCATTTTTATCGTCCTCCAATATGCTTAAATTTCCGTAATATTCAACTTCAAACATATTCATTTCGATCAATATTGAATGAAAAAAGTTAAGTGGCAAATTTATTAGTTCTTTATGAACTTCCCATAAATCAACTTCAGCTTTAAACATTTTTGTATATCGTGGTTTATTTTTTTCGATTCTCTTTTTTTCGTCTGCAATAAGTTCACTTCTAATTTTATTTAGCATGTTTATCATTTCAATAGCTGTCTGATCTATGACATAGATACCCCATGATTTCCCATTCATCCATAGTTGAGCATCACGTTTATTGAACTTTGTATTTCCTTTATAAATCGTATTATAAAAGCCTATTACTTGTTCAGGACTATATAGACCATTCTTAAAACACTCTAGTTTAAAGTGTGCATTATTCATATTAGTGACCTCAATAAATTTATGTTAGCTCTTACCTGTTAAGATTATGCTTTTTACATAACCCTAAATTTGATTCGCAATGAACCGCAATTTTTTTGCTTCATTGGAATATCACCCGCAAAAAAATTGCGGGCGACTTTATCACCACTTTTTTGGTTTCTATATTTGATTTAAAACCAGTAATGTTGATTCTAAATCTTCAATATGTACGCCTAGTTTTTTGGCTAGTCTGTGCATGTTTTTATCATCAAGTATTCTTAGCGCTTTGTGTAATGATTCATAATTATTTAATGTAGAAAACTCCTCTATTTTATCATCAATGTAAACTTGATCTAACCCAGCATCTTTAAAACACTCGATCACCTTTAGCCCAACAAAAGATAATTTTTCAATCATTTTAACTTTTCCTTAAATTGCTTCATTGATTAGCAAAGAAAGCCCCGCAGGGCTTACTTTATTATAATTGATCTATAAGGCTTATTACTCGTTTAGATGCGTATATCCCATTTGCATTTAACTGGCGTACCCAAGCGCCCCGACTTGGTGACCATTTAAAACCATTACTCTTTAAAATTTGGCGTATTTCCTCCGTAGGTTTACCATCAAATATAAACATGCAACGATTTTCGATTTTGCATTCTGTATATTTATAAAGATCGTTCTCAACTTCATTTGAAGTTCTATTTTCAAGTGTTTGCAATTCTGCAATACGCTTTTTCAATCGGTTAATTTCTGCATTATTATTCTGAAGTGAATAGCTTGCAAAACCAATTGAGCCATATTTAGGATTTAATACGTCTATAGCTTTTTCTTTAGAAAAACCTAGCTCAATTAATCCCTCTAAACGTGCATTGTGTTCGGGAAATTTTTTAATTAACTTGTTAGCCTTTTTCATTAACTCTTGCGCCTGCTGTAACTTCTCAAGCTTGCTTTTAAGTTTTTCTATTGCATTAGGGTCGTCACTTGAAATACCGCCCTTGCCTACGCTATCAGCTTTATTTTGATAGTATTCGGCTTTCTTCATTTCCTGAACTGATTTACCCATAATAGAGTGAATTTTAGAACGAAAGTTTCTATCTCGTTTTTCACTATGATGACCAACTAAAATTGGTTGTCCAAACGGTATACATTCAGCCATTTGATTTGAACGTGTCGCCAATACTGTGCTTTTTACTGTTGCTTTATCAGCTAAAGCTTCATAACGATCTAAGCGGTTTTGTTGGCGTTCTTCATAACGCTTTAAGCGTTCTGCTTTGATTGCATCATTGTTATTTTGGTCGTTCATAATTCAATACCTTTTTAATTTAAGTCGCCAATCGACTTAATAAAAACATTATACCTAAATTGATTCGTTAGTACAAAACAATATATGTAAACAAGTGTAATTTTTATTGTGTGCCTTGAATGCTTCAGATTTGCGCTGTAGCGGGTTGTTTTCCTTTCCTGTGGTTTTGGTCATTCCCGATCTGAACCAAGCCCGCAGGCATTAAAAAAGCCCCTTGCGGGGCTTCTTTTAATTTCGTTTCTCTACTTCGTCCAGAACTTCGTTAATTTGTTCTATAAAGTCTTTGGCTTGGTGTTCTGCTTCGTCCATGCTGTCATGTTTTAAAGCGGTTAAAAGTAACTCTGTGCGACCTTTAAAAAACACAGTGATTAATTTAACTTGTCCAATCGTGATGAATATTTCGGCTTTACCTTTCTTTAAATAAATACCCTGCATAACGATCATGGCATTTTTTTTTGTTCTCAAAACATTTTCTACTAGATTTAAAACTGTCTTGGGTGAAACTTGAGTTTTCATATTTAAGTACCTTTTGTATGAGGTCGCCAATCGACCTGATAAATACATTATACATAAATTGATTTGTGAGTACAAAACAATATATGTAAACAAGTGTAATTTTTATTGTGTGTCTTGAATGCTTCAGATTTGCGCTGTAGCGGGTTGTTTTCCTTTCCTGTGGTTTTGGTCACTCCCGATCTGAACCAAGCCCGCAGGCATTAAAAAAGCCCCTTGCGGGGCTTCTTCTCTTTTAATAAATCAATTTATAAATTGCTGTAGTATCTAAAACATTCCTATTTTTATGTATAACGTCTTTTATGTAATCACTAAAAAAAACGGCTCTGCGATTGATTGCAGGTTTTGAGCTGTATGTCATCATTGCAATTTTAGACAATGCAAATAAATTTACCACAATTGAAAATTCTAGGGCATTCAGGTTAAACGCTTCGTTCCATCCATTTTCCATATAAAAAATTGAATCAGATTGCAAAGTCCAAAAGCCGTTTTTAGTTTCCCATACTCCCCCGTCATAGCTTTCACATAATCGGCTTGCTTCTTGATATAAGATATTTTCCCATACATAAATTGTATGAGCCATTGCAACTGTATAGCGTGGAAATTCGCTTTCTTGCATTGACTGCATAGCAACTAGGTCGGTTTTATTAAAGCTGTCATAGCTCATGTCTGCGATTTCTTCATCAGTCAACAAAACTAAATCAGTCATTTTTTAATTCCTTTGTATGAGGTCGCCAATCGACCTGATAAATACATTATACATAAATTGATTTGTGAGTACAAAACAATATATGTAAACAAGTGTAATTATTATTGTGTATCTTGAATGCTTCAGATTTGCGCTGTAGCGGGTTGTTTCTCTTTCCTGTGGTTTTGGTCACTCCCGATCTGAACCAAGCCCGCAGGCATTAAAAAAGCCCCTTGCGGGGCTTCTTTTAATTATGCGTATGATGAAACATAACTGCGCTTATAAACCTTTGTGCCTGTTGCTAGTGTTTCGTATTCGTGCGGTGTCGCTCTGATATAGCTTGTGATCATGATATAGCCGTCTAAAATTTTCTTTTTAATTGGTTCGCCTATAAATTCGTTTTGCTTTGGTGATACTTCACTTTGCATAAAAGCCGTATCATGTGAGCGTTTAGCAATTTCCCGAACTTCACAAAATGCGCCTTTCTTAGATACCACTTGATAAAATTCTACGTTAGTTTGTTCATAGCCCCAGCATGTAGATAAAACATCGCCTACCTGTAGTTCTTCACGGAATTTTTTTAAACGCTCTGCGGTTTTTTCTTTGTTCTGTAATTTTTGCTCATATCTTGCATTACATGATTGGATACTTTCCCCAACGGCTTGTTTTAAACGCTCAATTGTTCTGTAGTGAGTATTGATAAATGGTTTTTTTGCTTTTGCTCGATACGCCTTACATACAAGCATTTCAGTTGATACAAAAAAAACCGAACCGTCTTTAGCAGTTAAAACCAAACTGCCCTCATAGAACATTTGACCTTTTTCATTTTGAGTAAATTTTTTCATTTTCGAGTACCTTTTGTATGAGGTCGCCAATCGACCTGATAAATACATTATACATAAATTGATTTGTGAGTACAAAACAATTTATGTAAACAAGTGTAATTTTTATTGTGTGTCTTGAATGCTTCAGATTTGCGCTGTAGCGGGTTGTTTTCCTTTCCTGTGGTTTTGGTCATTCCCGATCTGAACCAAGCCCGCAGGCATTAAAAAAGCCCCTTGCGGGGCTTCTTTATTAATTCGCTCTATGGGCGGTTTCGGTTGTTATATAATTATTTATATTGTGGTCATATTTTCCATCACGTTCAAATAATGAAACGATCGGTAAGCCTTTTACATTCGTACCGTTCACAACTTTATCGACCCCAAAACCAACAACAGTAAGTTTTTTATAACCCTGACCCGAAAAGACAAACACTTGATCATTGACTTTTAAATCACTGGTTAAAACTTCACTTGAATCTAAAAACTCTCCTAACTGGCTTTCTACTGGTTGTCGGCTATCAATGTCTTTTAGCATTGCATTCATTCTTTCCATATTATTAAATTCACGACCAATCACACGCCAGTTTTTAATAAAATATGTGCCGTTATCTTCGGTACTCTCATAATATTTGCTTATCCCTATTGAGTTTGTACCTCCGAAAAAGTTACCAATTACTTGGCATAATCTAGCCCATCCGTAACTATCGCTTTCAGGCGGTCTATGCCCCTGCAATTCACAATATTTTAAAAATGGTGCTACGCTTTCAATTCCACCATTCCAATGTAGATACACAGCTAAATCTTTTTTAGTTGTAGCAATCAAGCATCTATTACCCATTTCAGTACACCTTTTGTATGAGGTCGCCAATCGACCTGATAAATACATTATACATAAATTGATTTGTGAGTACAAAACAATATATGTAAACAAGTGTAACACTCTAGGCGGTCTTAATAGAGCAAAGTGTCTACTTTGCGAACTGAAGAAATATAAAAATTCTTCCCTCCCTGATTACCGTTGCAAGGTTCAAGCGAAGCCGACAAAATCTGTGATTTTGTCGAGCTGACCGCAGAACCGCAACTACTCCCCTTTGCCCCTAAGCGGGACTTACAAAGCAATCCCGCAGGGTTGCGACTAGGGCAGGGGGGTTAATAATCCCAACGGCTTGCAACTGATCTAAAGTAAATTGATTTTTCATAGCCTAGTTTTCTTTCTACTGAAAACTTCCAACGGTTTACCGATGGCTTATCTATTCCTGAAAAATAAATAGGGTTAAAATTTGGTACTCGATAAACCTTTCTTTTTTTACAGCTCGGAATGCAATTTAAAATTTCATCTGCAATCATTTCATTATCACATTCAAAAATTGCATCACTGCCCGCTTTAATCACTTTGCTTTTTTCTAGTACCCCATACCAATTAAGGAGAATATAAAAGCGGTATATATGGGAAATATCAACGCTATATAGCCCTTTCATATCTTTGTATGATTGAGCTGTTTCAACTATAGGCAACTCTAACGAAAGTTGTTCTTTACTGGTCATAACTCAAAGCCTTTTTTATTAGATCGCCAATCGACCTGACAAATATATTATACCTATATTGATTTGTGAGTACAAAACAATATAGGTAAATTAATGTAATAGCGTTATGCGCCCTGATTGCTCTTATTTTTCGCTGTAGTGGGTTGTTTCCCTTTCCTGTGGTTTTGGTCACTCCCGATCTGAACCAAGCCCGCAGGCATTAAAAAAGCCCCTTGCGGGGCTTACTTATGTTTGCTTTAGATAGGTAAAGTAAAAGTCTAAAATTTGTTTAAATAGATTAATTGCTTCGTGATGTGCTTCAGCAATATTGGAATGTTCATGGGTGAAATAAAACTCATGTGGTGCTTTATCTATGTAGATAGAGGCACTTGCAAAACTCCACAAACAGCCTGAATTAACATTTTTTGAAAAAAGTTGTAGATGTTAAAATGAGCTTCTAAACCAACACCCTAACATCTACAGCATGAATACTACATTAAGCCCTTTTCTCAAACAACGGTTTCAAGCCTTACAATACGAACTTATTCCTTTAGTCGCAGCCGATTTAGACGGCATCAGCTCAAAGCTCGAACGCATTATTCGTGTGCTCGAGTGGAGTGACATCGAATCCTTGGTATACCAATATCAAGGGTGTGCTGTGGGAAGACCTCCTGCTGACCGCTGCGCTTTGGCATGTGCCTTTATTGCAAAAGCTGAACTTGGTATCGTCACCACACGGGGCTTGATTGAACGCCTAGAAGTTGATCGTAGATTGCGGCGAATTTGCGGCTTCAATCTGTATAAAAAACTACCCAGCGAAGGGACATTTAGCCGTGTTTTTGCTGAATTTGCAGCGCGTAAACTAACCACTCGCGTTCATGAGCAGATGGTGAAGTCCAATCTTGCGGATACGTTAATCGGTCATATTAGCCGTGATGCAACCATGATTCCAGCACGCGAAGGTGTTGAGAAAATAGTTCTCCCTCCTGTTGTAAAACCGCCTGCCAAAAAACGAGGTCGCCCTGCATTCAACTCGCCTAAGACCTTGACCACTAAAATATTAACTGCCATTCAGATTCAACTCACACAGACACTTCCTGAAATGCTCCGAGATTTACCTACGGGCTGTTCTGTTGGCACAAAAACGAACTCAAAAGGGTATTCTGAGAGTACCAAAGGCTACAAGCTTCATTTAGATACAGCATGTTGTGGTGTAGTGATCAGTGCTTATCTGACGGGTGCGGTCGTTCATGATAGTCGTGTTGCCCTGCCGTTATCGTTGATGAGTGAACAGCGTGTTACGGCATGTTATGAGCTGATGGATGCAGGTTATTGTAGTACGGATATTCGAGAGTTTGTGAGATCAAGAGGTCGTGTTCCGTTGATTGATCACAACAAGCGTCAGGGTGAAAAAATAGAATTTTGCAAAGCGGAAGCACAGCGATATAAAACCCGTAGCAGTGCTGAACGCAGTAATGCCCGTTTAAAGGATGAGTTTGGCGGTCGGGTGATTTATTATCGAGGTCACGCTAAGGTGATGAGTCATTTGATGTTTGGTTTGATTGCTCAAACAGCCGATCAATTGATGCGACTTTTGAGGTGACGACAAGGCAATTGATTAAGTGCTTAATGATTGAATATTTGACACAGGTCAACGCATCAGCTTGTTTAAGATATGGAGAAACAAGATGATTGATCCCTAAAATCATAGCGCAACTCGGGTTTGATTAAAAAAAAGCCTCTTTTTTAAGAGGAGCTACAGCTGTGTCGGCTGGGACAATAATTTTGCAAGTTCTTCATTTTCACAAGGCTTTCCTTTAGAATAGGCGCATCTTATTTCTTAGCTTTGATTTCTCAATGATTCAGTTAGACCAGTTATCTATACGTCGCGGTGGACGTGTTTTATTTCAAAAAGCGTCGAT
>NZ_VPEC01000024.1:0-50959 GCF_013417355.1 Acinetobacter sp. YH12255 | reverse complement strand
AAATGTATATCGTTGGCAGAAGAAATTATTTAGACCAGTTATCAAAAACTTCATTGATGACTTTATTCTCGATAAAAATCATCTGCTACCACAGAGAATCTATAAATAATAGTGCGTAAGTCCTATATGTATAAATATTATCGAATAATTAAAGATTTAAATACAAATTAGCAATTTCAACACCAAAGAAAGAATACTTTAGACATACCGTTTATCTGCCTCCCCCTAATTTGGTGATAACAGTTTTTCTCTCAATTAAGTAAATCTAAACAGTAATTACTTCACAACAACAATACTCATCACAAAAGTAGATAAAGGTGATTACGATGTTACAGCTTGCGATTATCGGTGTCATAGCAGCGGTCATAGCCGTACTGGCATCAAACTGGAATGGAGCTAAAAACCCTCCTAATCCTTATAACCCTTCAAATCCAAATAATCCGTCAAATCCAAGTAACCCAAACAACCCGACTCAGCCACCACCTGCTCCAACAGCACCGGATTCTCTGATCAGTAATCCGCCATTGCTACAGAAAAATGCCAAAGGCAAATACGAACTGATCATCGCGTATAAAATGGATAAGTTGTATAACCCCAGAAAAGGAACATGGGATCAACTGGTGCTCCGTGGCTATGTGACCAAGCCCAGTTTATTTAATAAGAAAAAAGCAGGTGAATATGTCGAAGACCGGCTGGTTGGGCCACAGATTCGGGTCAAACAGGGAGAAATCTTTTCTGTGCATTTGAATAACCAACTGCCCACGGAGTCCACAGCAACCTGCCCAGAACATATTCTCGATGCGAATGACCCACATTGTTTTAATACCACCAATCTGCACACTCATGGCCTCTGGGTCAGCCCGCAAGGCAATAGCGACAATGTTTTCCTGAAGTTCAAACCACAGGAAAAATTTGACTATCAATTCAAAATGGAACCAAATCATCCTGCGGGTACTTACTGGTATCACGCTCATCTACATGGTTCAACGGCTATTCAGGTCTCTAGCGGCATGGCTGGCCCATTAATCGTAGAAGGCAGCCGTATTCCTCAAGTCAGGAATGGCAAAATCACATCGACGGGAGACATGGATATTCTGTGGAAAGATAAAGGCAAGAACAGCTATTCTAATGAAAATATCCTCCTGTTTCAGCAAATTCAGTATCGATGCACTCACCCGGCAGGTACAACCAATCTCAATAATTGTGATGCTGGTGAAGTCGGTATGCTGGAAGATTATCAAGGCCTGAATGCCTTTAATTCATGGGGAGCAAATCATTATTACACCTCGATTAATGGTAAAGTACATGGCGAGATTCAAGTTGAGCAAAACCAGTTTAAGCGCTGGCGTATGATTCATGGTGGTGTTCGCGACACCCTTGGTCTTATTATTAAGGAACTGCCAAAATCACAAAAATTTACCGCTGAACAAACCATTAAAGCTTGTTCTGAATTTCAGGAAGAAGACAAAAAAGCAGATTTTGATCAGCTCACCAGCTTGCCGGTCTATACCATTGCTCAGGATGGTTTAACCATGGATCATGTGCAGACACGTAGAATCTCGATATTTCAACCCGGTTACCGTCACGATGCGATGGTCGCCTTTCCAAGCACGAATAGATACTGTATTTTTGACACCAACTTGAACATTGATGATGAAATCAATGCCATCCCTACATCCGGACAAATTACCCCTCAACTCGCTCCGGGTAATACGTTAAATGCCCAACTACTGGGATGGGTGAATGTCAAAGCGAGTAAATTAAAAGCGCAAACGCCAGCCCAGTTTTTACAAGCTCAGGCACAGAAAATTGGCTTAAACAAAGAAATCCAGACCCAGCTCTCACAGTTAAAACTTTCTGCCTTTATCGACCATCCATCGCTGATGACCACTGAAATTGAAAATCGCTTAAAGAACCGCCCACCACAACGCTCAACCTTCGATGCCAGCTTTGGTCCAAATGGTAAGTTTGGCTACCGTTACAGTGATATTGAGGGAATCTATAGTTTTGGTGACCTCTTTACCGGCGCGGATGCAGTAGAAGGTGCATATGTACGGAAACTGGAATTTGGGCAAATTGATGAATGGATTCTTAGCAGTAATAACCTGAATCATCCTTATCATATCCATGTGAACCCCTTCCAGATTGTAAAAGTACTGGATCCAACGGGTAAGGATGTCAGCGATATTCCGCTGGCAGTAGATCCAAATCCTAATCTGGAAGATATTCAATACCGCGGCTTAAAAGGACAGTTTAAAGATACAATCTTTGTTAAACAGGGATATCAGGTAATTGTCCGCAGCCATTACAAGAAATTTGAAGGTGATTTTGTACAGCATTGTCATATTCTCGATCATGAAGATCAGGGCATGATGGAATATGTTCGGATTTGTGGCGGTAAATTCCCTTGTGATTCGCCATTGCCGGCTAGCCATCACCACTAAATATTATCATTCCATAAAAGCCGATGATTTAGATTGTCGGCTTTTTTGTTTGCCTCTATTTGATGCTTGCTGCACAATAACTGCATTGATTTATAGTATTCAAACTGGGGCTTATCATGGCAACGTCTCCTGCTTTTACATTGTTTAGTCTGAATGGTGTTGATGCACAAAAATTCCTTCAAGGTCAGGTGACTTTGAATACTGAAACATTGGCTGAAAACCAGACACGTTATACCGCGATCTGTAGCTTGAAAGGCCGTATTCAATTTGGCTTATGGCTTAAAAAGCTCAGTCCGGAAAGCTTTGAAATTGTAAGTACTGACGATCAGGCCACTGAACTGGCGAATCATATTAAAAAATTTGGTGCCTTTTCAAAAATGAAACTGGAACTGGTCGGTGCGGTTTATCCTGTGATCAATGATATTCATACTGACTTTGTTGCGACTGAAACCGATGTGGCGACCTGGGAGCAGCAAGCCATTGAATCAGGTCAGGCCTGGATTCAGGCGGCCACTGCGACCCTGTTTCAACCACAGGAATTGCGCTTACATCAACGTGAAAGCATTCACTATGACAAAGGTTGTTACTTAGGTCAGGAAGTCATGGCACGCTTATGGTTTAAAGCCAAGCCAAAACATTGGCTGCATCTGATTCAAGCGACGGGTGAAGCACCTGTAGTCGGCACTCAGCTCAACAACAATGTTGAAGTCGTGAATAGCATCAGTCTGAAGGATGGCTATAAAGCCTTGGTCGTAGCCAAACCTGACGCATTGGCCGAGTTGGGTCTAGAGGTTCTGAAACTTCCTGAAGCTTTGAGCGGTGATGTAGCACGTCCGCAATAATTCCGGTTTAGGCCCTAAAAAAGCCAAGAGTTAACTCTTGGCTTTTTTTGTTTTAGAAACCATGAAACAGCTTATTCATATCTTTCACCACATAATCTTTGAAGTGATAAGCACGAGCATGTTTGGCATCAAATTTTGTGGTTAATTCACCTTTTTGAAAGGTGTAGACCCGGTCTTCCTGACTAATCAAAAATTCTGCACCGAGCTTCATCAGCAGTGCGTCAATCTTGTCTTCATCCGCAATCGTGTCATCTACGTTAATTCTGTCATAGTGGCGTTTAATCGTTTTGACAAACATGGCTCAATCCTGGGAGGCTGATTTAAACCGAGATTTAACCAGAGAAGTTCCTTTAAGCAAAGTAATCCTTTCAATATCTGAATGATTGATAGGAAAGTTATCCAGATCAGTGATCTGGTTAAATCGGTATATCCTGCTTTGATGATTTATTTTGATTAAATCCCTTTCATAACTCAAGAAATGATAATTTTATTCATATTTAAATAGAGGTTGGACGTTCCTTCTCCCTTCGGGAGGAGGAGCATGCTGCGCAAGTCTCCGACAAGAAGATAGAATTTCATTTATAATAATTAAAAAATGATTTATGAAAGAACTCTAATGACAAATTGTATATTTACAAAGCACAAAATCCTTTTATGATGTAAGTGAAAATGATTAAAACCGCACCAAGGACTTAGGTGCCAGCAATAATAAGGTTATAGGAACCATGAAAAAGTTAATACTCGCTACTGTTCTTGCAGTTTCTGCGCAATTCACTCTGGCAAATACTGTAAAAGATCAGGCTGACCCCCAGTTTGTAAAAATTGAAGCCATGGTGAAAGCCAATAATTTCAAAGGCGCCTATGACGCTTTAAATCAATTGGCTAGTCAGGGAAATGCCCAAGCCATATATAACTTAGGCTATTTAACCCAGACCGGCCAGGGCACTGCCAAAGACGAGAAAAAAGCCATCCAGCTCTATGAACAGGCAGCCAGCAAAGGTTACCCTGTGGCCAATTATGTACTGGGCAAAAATTATGCGGCGGGTACATTAGGACTAAAGCAGGATTTAAGCAAAGCCAAACAGTATCTGGAACGTGCCTCAGCAGCCAATTTTGATGATGCCAGTGTAGATCTGGTTGTGCTGTTATTTGCTGAAAATACCCCTGCCTCAAATAAAATCGGACTACAAAAGCTGCAACCATTAATCACAAAAGGTAATATGCAAGCGATTCACGCCAAAGCCTTATATGACATCAGCTCTGGTTTTAAAAACAAAGATGAAAAACCGATTCAGCAAGGTTTAAGCAGTATTCAGGATCTGGCGAAAAAAGGCTATATCCCTGCCCTGATGGCTGTCGGCAATATGTTTGCTAATGGCAGTATCGTGCAGCAAAACTTGCCTGAAGCGAAAAAAATCTTTGCTGCATTGGCACAGCAAAATATTCCGCAGGCTAAAGAGTCTTTGGCAGCAGTAGACAAAATGATGGCTGAGCAGAAAAAAACACCTGCCAAAAAGAGTTAATTTGGTTTCACCCCAATGAGAAGCGGAGCTTCGCAAGAAAGGCATCTTGCGGAGCCATACTCTCATCGCAAAACTCGTCAGCCAGCACCCACTAGTAAATTTGTCGCAAAAACAATCATTTTTAATCTTGCGGTGCAATACACCGCATGCCTCAAACAGTTGCGGCTGACTTTTCTACCTGTAAAATATAATCATGAATTTAAAAAAGAAAATGCCAATATGGGGCTTTTTATAAGGAGAGAATCAATCCTGGAATGAGCTATCCCCACCACAAGGCAATCAAGCCGCTGGTCACGATAAAACCAGCGATAGTGCTCATCAGCAATGGTGTTAAGGCTCGATCATTTAAACCATAGGCCTGTCCCAACATACCGAAGATTGTTGGCATCGGTAAGGCAGCAATCAAAGTACCCGCATGAACCATTTCCTGACTTAAACTGGTCAATTGACTGAGGCCAAGATACATCAGCAGCGGCATCATAATGTTGTTAGAAAACACCAGATAGAAACTTTGCAGATTGACGTATTTCAGGCTCATTCCCACAATACCGCCACCAATTGCAAATAAGGCCAATGGCGATGCTGTCTGTCCGATCAAGGCAAAAACCTGATCGATATAGAGCGGAATTTTAATCTGGAAAATCGCACAGGCCATACCCAGTACGACCCCCATAAATAAGGGGTTTGTTACTAAAGTCAGCACCACACTTTTAAAAATGGAGCCAAGATTTGCCTGATGCTGTGTTCCCAGCGCAGCCATGACCAGTACCAAAGGAATCAGCAACATACTTTCAATGATGACCACCAGAGAAGTATAAGTCATGGCCTGCTGCCCGATTAACAGACTAAGCACGGCCGTACCAATCAGTCCGGTATTCGACATCGCGGCGCCCAGCGACAATACTGCACTCTGCGAATGCGTATTCTGAAAATAACGGCGCATCATCCAGAAACCGCTACCATAGAGCAGTAAAGTTACGCTGCTATACACCGCAAAGTATTCAAAATACCAGATTTCATGCAGGTCTTTAGAGGCGAGAGACTGGAAAAACAGCAGAGGCAACGCCACTTTAATGACAAAAGCACCGACTGTACCCACTTGCTCTTTGTCTAACACTTGACTTTTTACAGTCAGATAACCCAGTGCCAACAATAAAAAAATGGGCACAATGACCGCAAAAATCATAATGCAGCGTCCTCATTTGCAATGAGTGACTATTATACGACCTTCCTGCTTAGAAAAGATTGTTAAAAAGGCTCAAACAGATGGTTTAGACCATGCGGGGCACTGCGAAGATATTGGGGTGAAATCTTTAGTTTTTCTTCAAGTGCCGCAGCTGCATGCCAAGGCCAATGTGGATCGTAGAGAATTGCCCGTGCAATAGCGATGGCATCGGCCTGCCCTTTTTGCAGAATATGTTCTGCCTGTTCTGCTTCGGTAATTAAACCTACAGCAATCACCGGAATATTGACGGCTTTTTTGATGGTATCTGCAAAAGGTACTTGATAGTTCGGTTTCACATCAATGTTCTGTTTGACATGTAAACCGGCACTAGAAATATGAATATAAGCTGCGCCCACCGCTTCGAGGGCTTTAGAGAGTTCAACCGAAGAATCAATATTCCAGCTATCCTCATGCTCCATCCAGTCACTCGCTGAAATACGCACTCCGATTGGATAATCTTCCGGAACTGCTGCCTTCATCGCTTGCAATACTTCCAGCGTCAGGCGAATCCGGTTTTCCAGTGAACCACCATATTTATCCTCACGCTTATTGGAAAGTGGCGACATAAACTGATGTAACAGATAACCATGTGCTGCATGTAGTTCAATCAGGTCAAAGCCTGCATCAACTGCGCGTTTGGCACTTTCTGCAAAGTCTGCAATGACCTGATCAATCTCTGCCTGATTCAGCGCTTTAGGAGGATGTTCGTCTGCCTGAAAAGGAAGATCACTGGCAGAAACAGTTTGCCAGCCATGTGCCTCATCCGGTTTAAACTGGCCTCTACCTGCCCATGGTTTATCTGTAGAGGCTTTACGTCCGGCATGTGCAAGCTGGATAGCAAATGGCATTGGCGATATAGATTTAACTTTGGCCAATAATGCTTTGATCTGGGCAGCTTGCTGATCATTCCACAATCCCAGGTCTGCATAACTGATCCGGCCTTCTGGCTGTACCGCAGTCGCTTCGACAATACATAAACCTGCACCCGATAAGGCATAGTTGGCCCATTGCTGCTCGTGCCAATAGGTAATTTCCCCCTGCTCTGTTGCAGAGTACTGACACATCGGCGCAATTACGATTTTATTTTGAAGTTGCAGTGATCCAAATTGAATAGGTTGAAATAGTAATGCCACGCTGTATTTCCTCTTTTTATTGCACAGTTTCACTCTAGAAATAAAAACAGGCTCCCAAGAGCCTGTTTAGTTATAACGTGAACGATCAAACTTTAGAAGATGATTCGTGTAGTCAAACCGAGTACCAGTGCATCATCCACATTGTTGCTTGAACCTGGATTAATGACATATTGCAGGTTTGGACGCAGCATTAGCCACTTTGTTGCGTTATAGCTATAGTTCAGTTCAATATTGTATTCTGCACTCGCATCAAAATTCAGATTCTTGATCCGGTCATTAATATGCACACGGTTGACCGCCAGACCTAAAATGTCGTTCGGTTGGCTGTCCGCAAGACCGATATATTTCACACCGATTTGTTGTGAATGATCGACTTTATTGGTATCGCGGTCATGCCAAGTAAAGTTGGCAAATGAATGCAAACCCTGACGGCCCTGACCTGTAGACGTTAACTGTTGCTCTACAGCTAACCAACCAGCAAAGGTACGGTTTTTGGCATCAGTAGGATTGGCAATATCTTTTTGGTTGGCAACATCATCGGCCGTATTATACATTCCGCCGACCCGGTAGCTGCCTGGCAAGCCATTCACCCATGATTTCGGTGTCCAGATGACTTCTGCCGGAATTGTCACGCCATCAGCATGGTCGGTATCTAAACTCCAGCCTTGATCTTCGCCATAACTTAAGCCATTGTCTGGATTAAACTCATACACACCGACTTGTACTACAAGTTCAGGATTGAGTTGCTGCTTCACGCGCGCACCCCATTGTGCTACAGGCGTATTCATCCAGATATTGCCCTGCCATTTACCCATCTGAGCAGCACAAAATGCCGTACTGGCAAAATCACAAGCCATGACATTAAAGTCCATGCCCAGACCAAGACGACCCGCCTTAATACTGAGTCCTTGGTCTTTATAATTCTTTTCAATAGACAGCTCGCTCAGACGGCTATCCTGATTACCACGCCCAAACGTACCTTGTGCATTGGCCAGCTGTGGTGCATTAAGATCCTGCAAGTCACGGACAGAGGTACTTTGACCCTGACGTGCAGTCATCGCGGCACGTACGGTGACGCCATTCCATCCTGCCAGCTTTTCCATATCCAGTTGAGTACCCAGCCATAATTGGGCAGAAGTTAATGGATCTGCGCCCTCATTACGACCACCATCAGCAAGATAGGCGGTATCGGTTAACAGATTGGCTTCAAATTTAATTCCCTGTTGGGCCAGTTCTGTACGTTGACCATTCCAGTCCCCCAGTAAATACTGACCTTGTGGATCAAATGCAGATTCCGCCTGAGCGGTTGTCATGGCAGCCATTAAAGGCAATAGAGCTAGACCTAAATATTTCATGTAAAACCTAAACATTCGGAGAGAAAAACAAGCAAGGTTTTTAAATTGCTATTAGGTGCATGAATTTACATAACTTTTCATACAAATTCCCAGCATTTTTTTTATTACTCATTAAACTTTTAGTTATGTCTTAAACATAAAAATATAATTTTTATTTAAAAAATCTTAAATTATTTATATATTTTTCATTAGCTTATAATGTATTGATAATTTCCATTCGATTTACTTCTAAGAAAATTCGCTATAAAAACATAGAAACCTAGTTTATTCTTTAAACAATTCCAGTTTAAATAAAGATGAAATACCCAGTCATTTTCCAGCGATTTCACCCAGATTAACGCTTGCAATCCCAGCCAATTCACCCAATATTAGCTGCATCTCCCTCGCCTCTGATGTGTTATGCCTGAATTACCAGAAGTAGAAACCACCAAAACCAGTTTATTACCCTTGTTAGAACAACGTGTAAAACGGGTTGAAATCCGTCAGTCAAGTTTGCGCTGGCCCATTCCCGAAAATATACAAAAGCTGGTCGGGCAGAAATTACTCAACCTGTCGCGCCGTTCCAAATATATTCTGGCTGAGTTTGAGCACGACACCATGCTCTGGCATTTAGGCATGTCTGGCAGCTTTCGTTTGTGTGAAACAACTGAAGAATTACGCAAACATGATCATCTGATTATTCAGTTTGATGATATTGAACTGCGTTATCATGATCCGCGTCGTTTTGGCTGTATTTTATGGCTAGATGCGCAGTCACAAAGCAAACTGATTGATACGCTGGGACCAGAACCCCTGAGTGAAAATTTTAATTCTCAGTATTTATTTGAAAAATTGAAAAATAAAAATGTTGGCACCAAAGTTGCGATTATGGATAACCATGTGGTGGTAGGTGTCGGCAATATTTATGCAACCGAAAGTCTGTTCAATATGGGCATTCATCCAGCACAACCCGCCTCGACTTTAAGCTTGGCACAGATCGAAAAATTAGTGCTGGAAATCAAGCGCATATTAAAACAGGCCATTGATTTAGGCGGGTCGACATTACGGGATTACACCAACGCCATGGGGGAAAATGGCTATTTTCAGCAAACGCTGCTGGCCTATGGTCGTGCCGGGGAAATGTGCGTGAACTGTGAGACCACGCTTGAAAATATTAAACTGGGACAACGTGCTTCTGTGTTCTGTCCAGAATGTCAGCCTTTGAAAAAGATGCAACTCCCTGTCAAAAAACTGGCAACTGTACGAGGGAAAAAGTCATGAAAACAGCCATTGTGCGTCATATTCTGGTTAAAGATAAAGAAACTGCCGAGCAGCTTAAAAAGAAGATTTTGAGTGGCGCTGACTTTAATAAAATCGCCAGACAATATTCAACCTGTAATTCTGCCAAGCGTGGCGGAGAACTGGGCGAAGTGAAAAAAGGCCAACTGGTGCCTGTCATTGATAAGCTGGTGTTTACGGCTGCTGAACGGGTCTTACATGGTCCGGTCAAAAGCCAGTTTGGTTTTCATTTGGTAGAAATTAAGTTCCGGATGGATTTTTAATCTTATAAATCTCTCCCCACCTCCCTTTAACAAAAGGGGGGATTTAGGAGGATTAAAAAAACGGCGCAAGAGGCGCCGTTTTTTATTTGTGTCAGAACGCTTATGCTTCAGGACGTTTTTTCAATTCATCACGAATTTCACGCAGTAATTCGATATCTTCAGGGGTGGCTTCAGGTGCAGGTGCTTCTTCTGCCTGTTTACGACGAAGTTTATTCATCATTTTCACCAGTAAGAATACCACCCATGCCAACAACAGGAAATTAATCAGAATCGTTAGGAAGTTACCATAAGCAAATACATTCAGGCCTTCAGCCTGTGCATTTGCCAAAGAAGTGACATTATTAGGATTATCACCCAGTACCAGGAACCAGTTAGAATAGTCAACATCCCCACCTAAAATCCAGCTAACGATTGGCATGATGATATCTTTTACAAAAGAATCAATAATTTTACCAAATGCTCCACCAATAATGACACCGACCGCGAGGTCCATCACATTGCCTTTGACAGCAAACTCTTTAAATTCTTGAATAATACTCATTTTTTCTCCAATAATTCATTTTAAAGTTTGTGATGAATTATACATTAATTATAAGTGATTTCATTTTCATATAAGGTGATGTTTTTTATAAGTTTTATGGTTCTAGTTAAAATTTTAATACAAAAAACCGCAACCTTTGAAAAGATTGCGGCTTTAGGAATCTTAGATCAATAATCTACAGATTATTTACCTGAACGGTTACGTTTACGTTCGTTTTCAGTCAAATAACGCTTACGGATACGGATTGACTTCGGTGTTACTTCAACTAGTTCGTCATCTTCAATGAATTCAAGCGCTTGTTCAAGCGTATATTCAACTGCAGGAACAAGTGTTAATGCTTCATCAGTACCAGATGCACGTACGTTGGTTAACTGTTTTGCCTTAGTCGGGTTCACAGTCATGTCGTCAGAACGTGAGTTAATACCAATAATCATACCTTCGTAAACTTCTAACTGAGGCTTAGCGAATAGACGACCACGGTCTTGTAATGTGAACAATGCATAGCCCAGGCAAGTACCTTGAACCATAGAGATCAACACACCGTTTTGACGTTTCGCAACTTGGCCTTGTTTCATTGGACCATAATGCGAGAAGCTTGATGTCATGATACCCGTACCTGAAGTCATCGTCATGAATTCAGAACGGAAACCGATCAAGCCACGTGAAGGAACAGTTGCTTCAATACGGATACGGCCTTTACCGTCAACTTCCATATTGGTCATCTCGCCTTTACGGCTGCCCATTTGCTCCATTACAGAACCTTGGTGCTGTTCTTCAACGTCAAACGTCACGTTTTCGTACGGTTCTTGCATTTGACCGTCAATTTCTTTCAAGATGACTTGCGGACGAGATACACCCATCTCGAAGCCTTCACGGCGCATGTTCTCAATTAAAACTGAAAGGTGAAGTTCACCACGGCCAGATACTTTGAAACGGTCAGGACTGTCAGTGTCTTCAACACGTAATGCGACGTTGTGGATCAATTCGCGATCTAGACGCTCACGAATGTTACGTGAAGTTACGAATTTACCTTCTTTACCAGCAAACGGTGAGTTGTTTACCTGGAATGTCATTGTGACTGTAGGTTCATCTACAGAGAGCGGTGGAAGCGCTTCAACAGCTTTCGGATCACAAATCGTGTCAGAAATGTTCAATGCATCAATACCCGTTACGCAAACGATATCACCTGCGTTGGCTTCTTCGATGTCCACACGATCTAAACCATGATAACCCATGATTTTTAAGATACGACCGTTACGTGTTTTGCCTTCTTTATCGATTACAGTCACTTGCGTGTTCAATTTAACTGAACCACGTTGAATACGACCAACCCCGATAACGCCTACGAAGCTGTTATAGTCAAGTGAAGACACTTGCATTTGGAATGGACCATCAACGTCAACTGCTGGCGGTTCAACGATGTCTACGATTGTTTGGAACAATGGTGTCATGTCGTCAGCAAGTTCTTCTGGAGAAGGACCCGCCACACCACGAAGACCAGATGCATAAACGACCGGGAAGTCTAACTGTTCGTCAGAACCACCCAAGTTATCGAACAAATCGAATACCTGGTCAATCACCCAGTCTGGACGTGCGCTTGGCTTATCAACTTTGTTAATAATTACGATTGGCTTCAAACCACGTGCGAACGCTTTTTGCGTTACGAAACGTGTTTGTGGCATCGGGCCTTCTTGTGAATCGACAAGAAGAAGTACGCAGTCAACCATCGACATTACACGTTCAACTTCACCACCGAAGTCGGCGTGTCCCGGGGTGTCCACGATGTTAATGCGATATTCAGTATTGGTACGTGCATCCGTCCATTTAATTGCAGTGTTTTTTGCAAGAATGGTAATACCACGTTCACTTTCGATAGCGCCAGAATCCATGACACGCTCAATCTCACCCGCGCGATCACCGAGAGCACCTGATTGTTGCAAAAGTTTGTCTACAAGAGTGGTTTTACCATGATCGACGTGCGCAATAATGGCGATGTTACGGAGAGTTTTAATATCTGACATGTAAATTCAATGCGTATGTAATTTGAGGGCAAATTATACAGAAAAATACAAAACTTTTATAGTCACTGTTACCACACTCCTCAACTTTTTTTAAGGAGATGGGCTTTTTTTGATTTTGTAAAGGCGTGTAACTCGATTAGAATAGCGCCACCCTGCCTTAATTTGCATTGACACATGTCTGATTTTAATCAATCTCCTCCTCCTAAAGATCAACTCGACCTGGTATATGGTCTGGATGATCGTCCAAAACCATTTATTGCTTTTTTAGCTGCATTCCAACATTTATTGGCAATTATTGTCCCGATCGTGACCCCTGGCTTGCTAATTTGTCTGGCACTGGGGGTATCCAAAGAAGACACCAACATGATTTTGTCCATGTCCCTGGTGATCTCAGGTATCGCGACTTTTTTACAGTCTAAAAAAGTCGGACCTTTTGGTGCCGGTCTGTTGATTGTTCAGGGAACCAGCTTTAACTTTATCGGCCCAATTATTGGTATTGGTTCAGCCATGGTTGCTGCCGGTACGCCAGTTGAGTCAGTCATGGCAGCAATTTTTGGTGTGGTGATTGCAGGTGCATTTATTGAAATGGGCGTGTCCCAGATTCTGCCTTGGATAAAAAAACTGATTACCCCTTTGGTGACCGGGATTGTCGTCCTTCTGATTGGTTTAACCTTAATTAAAGAAGGTCTAATCAGTATGGGCGGTGGTTATCAGGCCATGAGCGATAAAACTTTTGCCAATGCAGACAACCTAATCATGTCCTGCACAGTCTTGGCGCTGATCATTATCCTGAACCGTATCCGGATTACCTGGGTAAAAAGTTCTGCCATTTTGATTGCCCTGGTTTGTGGTTATATTCTGGCCGGCTTTATGGGCCATCTGGATTTTTCAGGCTTAAAAGATGCCCCACTGGTACAGATTCCAACTCCAATGCATTTCGGTTTAAGCTTCTCCTGGAGCCTGTTTATTCCGATGGCATTCATTTATCTGGTGACCTCTTTAGAAGCGATTGGCGATATCACGGCGACCTCAAAGCTTTCTAACCAGCCAGTCGATGGGCCAAAATGGATGCAACGCATTAAAGGCGGTGTATTGGTTAACGGTGCCAATTCATTCCTTGCCGGTATTTTTAACACCTTCCCAAGTTCGGTATTTGCACAAAATAACGGTGTGATTCAGTTGACGGGTGTAGCGAGCCGTTATGTCGGCATCTGGATTGCTGCTTTACTGATCATTCTGGGTTTGCTGCCTGCGGTTGCCGGGATTATCCAGGCGGTTCCGCAAGCGGTACTGGGTGGTGCAGTGATGGTGATGTTTGGTGCAGTAGCAGCTTCCGGCATTAATATTCTGTCTGGCGTACATCTGGATCGCCGTGCCCTGCTGATTATTGCGATTTCACTGGCACTGGGTTTAGGTGTTGCACAAGTTCCACAAATTCTTGAGCATCTTCCTGAGTTATTCCGTAATATCTTTAGCTCAGGCGTTGCCACTGGTGGTATCGCTGCCCTTATTCTGAATGTTGTACTTCCTGAAACAAAGAAGTAATTTCATGTCCAAAGAACACTGTCTAGGTCAGACTTAGGCAGTGTTCTTTATATTGGAGAGATACCTATGGATCCTAAAAGCGAAGTTTTATTAAGACAATATGATTTTTTGTCGGGTCGCATCTTACTCATTAATGCACCGACAGATGATCTACTCGCTGAATTCGATGCCTCTATCAATCCCGCTGTCTGGACATGGAATTTTAATGATTTTCAATATTTCCAGTCGCAACAAGCAGATGTCCACTTTGGCGCAGAGATGCCTGAAGCTGAGTTTGATCAGGCGGTTATTTTTGTACCCAAGTCTAAAGAACTGCTCAATTATTTACTGCATAATGTGGCAGCACAACTTAAACCGGGCAGCAGTATTTTCCTGGTTGGTGAAAAGAAAGGCGGGATAGAGCGTGCAGCCAAACAGTTGCAGCCTTATGGTAAAACCCTCAAACTGGATAGCGCACGTCATTGCCAGCTTTGGCAACTGGTTCTAGACCACACGGTCGAGAAAAAATCACTTGCAGACTGGGCACAGCGTTATAGCGTCTCGACCCCGAATGGTGACCTGAATATTTGTGCCCTGCCGGGCGTGTTTAGTCAAAACCGTTTAGATATTGGGACTGCCACCTTATTACCTTATTTGTCACAAGTTACCTCGGGTAAAATCGCTGACTTTGGTTGTGGCGCAGGTGTGATTAGTGCGTATCTGGCAAAGTTGAATCCGAAAAACCGGATTTTCGCCATGGATGTGGATGCCTTTGCGCTAGCCTCCACCCAAATGACCTTTGATGAAAACCAGCTTAGCCCTGAACAGATTGAAATTAAAGCGGTCACTGGCATTGCTGATGCACCCTTGTTCTTGCATGCCATTGTCAGCAATCCGCCTTTTCATATGGGAATCGAGACCGATTACACGGCCAGCGAAACCTTGTGTAAAACTTCGCGTCGTCATTTAAAATCAGGTGGCGAGCTCTGGATTGTGGCCAACCGTTTCTTAAACTACCCGACCCTGATTGAACAAAACTTTGGTCGCTGCACAGTGAAAGCGGATCAACAAGGCTTTAAAGTGCTGTTCGCTAGCACACAAAAAAATGTTAAGGAATCGTGATGAGCGAAACGCAAAATACGATGCAGCTGCAGCGTAAGCTGGGTGCTCGTCATCTGAATATGATCGCTATTGGCGGATCCATCGGTACAGGTCTATTCCTAGCCTCGGGTGCGACCATTGCCAATGCCGGGCCAGGCGGAGCACTACTTGCTTATGCACTGATTGGTGTCATGATTTATTTCTTGATGACCAGTTTGGGCGAACTCGCCACGCATAATCCCACCTCGGGTGCATTTTTCACTTATGGCACTAAATATGTCGAGGGCGGTTTTGGTTTCGCCTTGGGCTGGAACTACTGGTACAACTGGGCCATTACCGTAGCTTTTGAGCTGGTTGCCGTTCAGTTCATCATGAAATTCTGGTTTCCCGATATTCCTGGTGTTTATTGGAGTGCAATTTTCCTGGCCATTATTTTTGGGATTAATGCCCTGACAGTTAAAGGCTTTGGTGAATCTGAATTCTTCTTCTCTCTGGTGAAAGTTGTCGCGATTATTGCCTTTATCATTATCGGTATCTGGATGATCGTGAAGATTATGCTGACCCCAGGCGCAGAAGCATTTGCCAACTGGAGTATTGGTGACGCACCTTTTGTCGGTGGTTTCCAAGCCTTAATTGGCGTGGCGATGATTGCCGGATTCTCCTTTCAAGGAACCGAAATGGTCGGGGTGGCTGCGGGCGAATCGAAAGATCCAAAGAAAACCATTCCGGTGGCAATCAAGCAGATTTTCTGGCGTATCCTGTTATTTTATATCGTGTGTATTTTCATTATCGGCACATTGATTGCCTACAATGACCCACGCTTATTACAGGCGGCTGCGACCGACAATATTGCGCTTTCTCCTTTTACCCTGCTCTATGAAAAGGCCGGCTTTGCCTTTGCTGCGAGCATTATGAATGCGGTGATTTTGACAGCCATTCTGTCTGCGGGTAACTCAGGCATGTATTCCTCTACGCGCATGCTATTTGATATGGCACGTAAAGGTAGTGCGCCAAAACTGTTTGGCCGTCTGGATCCACGTGGTGTACCGATGAATGCCCTGTATGCCACCACTGCAATCGCAGCACTGTGTTTCCTGACCACCTTCTTCGGTGAACAGGAAGTCTTTAACTGGCTACTCAATATGTCGGGCATGTGCGGCTTTATTGTCTGGCTCGGGATTGCGATTTCACACTATCGCTTCCGCAAAGGTTACTTGGCTCAAGGCTACAAACTGGAAGATCTGGCTTATCGCGCCAAGTTCTTCCCCTTTGCTCCTTGGTTTGCTTTTATTCTCTGTGCGATTGTCGTCCTTGGTCAAAACTATCAGGATGTTCTGGCAGGTCAATGGATGGGGGTTCTCTCGACCTATATCAGTATTCCATTGTTCTTGGCAATCTGGTTCGGATACAAATGGAAGAAAAAATCCAAACTGGTGTCTTATCAAGAGATGGATGTACAACCTATGAAACTTGATCAGGAATAAACCATCATAAATTAAAAAATCAGCCTACGGGCTGATTTTTTAATTTCTTAGATTAGTTATGCCGCATGACAAAATTACGGTCATCGATCACAATCACTTGCTGACAGATCCCCTCTGCCTGACGCTGCTGCTCGAATACATCTGCCGGCATCGCATCAAAACTGTCAAAGAAACTGATCTCATGTTCATCTATTGCATAGATCAATGAATGATTACCGACCCCTTCTAAGGTATCGTAGAAAACAATCACGAAACGGCCTGCTTCCACCTGCTGCTGGATTTCTGCATAAGAGATCACACGCTCTTCAACAGGTATTTTAAGTGTCTGTACTTGTTGATAAAAATCAAGCTCGACTGGCTGTTTATCTGCATCATATTCGCTAAAAAAAGCAACATCCAGTCCCAGCGTCTGCAAAGCCACTGCAAGGGCAATAGTTGAAGTTCCCATTTCCGGATTGTGACGACAGAGCTGAACCAAGTCCGGAATATGCAGGTCAATTCCATAATGATGGAAAATCATCCAGATCGAGAAAATTCCACTATTGGCTTCCAGATTTTGTAAATCTTCAGGAATTTCAACACCCATGTTATCACTCAATTACATCTTTAATGACTCAGTGTAGTCAAAATTCAAATATAAAAAAAGCGGCTCATAGGAGCCGCTTTTTTTTAACAATTCAATAATTAATTATTGAGCTTGTTGTTGACCTTCAACTAGTACAGTACGGCTACCAGTGATCGTCGCGAATACACGACGGTTCATAGCACGACCTTCTTTAGTGTTGTTGTCAGCAATCGGTTGATCCCAAGCAAAACCTTGAGTAGACAAGCGAGATGCATCTACGTTGTATTCATTCACAAGTGAAGATTTAACAGAGTTAGCACGAGCCAGAGACAAACGTTCGTTTAGTGCACGTGGACCAGTGTTATCAGTGTGACCTTCGATGCGAGCAGTAGCGTTTGGATATTCAACTAGCTTCTCAGCAACTTTCGCGATTTCAGGTTTGTATTGATCTTTGATGTTTGATTTGCTGGTATCAAAGAACACACGAAGTTCCATGTTCAGGTCTTCAGTCAACTCTTGTGGAGCTGGAGCAACCGGAGTTACAGGCTCAACTGGAGCAACTTCTACTACTGGAGCAGCTGGCTTCAGACGGCCACCTAGAACTACGTTAAGACCAGCAAGTGCTGTATAGTTCCAGAATTTTTCGTCAAAGTGGTAAGTACCACGAGCTTCAGTACGTAGTGCCAATGCATCATTAATGTGCCAGAATGCACCGATACCCGCATTACCTAGAGTACCTTCTTCTTCATTACCACGAGTACCGCGATTTACACCTTCAAATTCGTATTTGTAGTGACCAGCACCTAGAAGCATGTATGGCTTCACTTTGCTGTCATAGTTGCCAGTAAATACATCAGAAGTTGCGTAGAAGTTACCTGCGATGTTTTGGCCTTTATATTCTGCACCAGGCTCAGCACCGTCAACATCACCTTTAACTTGGCTGTATTCAGCTTCAAAACCTAACCAAGGAGTAAGTTCTACACCAATAGCTGCACCTACAAATAAATCATCTTGTAATTCAGGGCTGCTTGTAAGCTCACCATCATTACCGCCATTGTTGTGCTGAGTGTCTTGGAATGTATAACCTAACATCAACGGAGTAACAGTTACGCCTGCATTTGCAGCAGCAAAAGGTGCAGCTACAAGCATAGCTAAAGCAATACGACTCATTTTCATGGATTTATCCTCCAGAGATAACAATTGTTGTTCAAGCTCAAGCCCGTAATAGGCCATCCTGAGATAGGCTTTTTATTACCCCAGTTTTATTCTTAAGCTATTCACATGGCATCATACAAACACTTTATTATTTTTCCAAGTGCTTGATTAATTTAATCAAGTAAATTATTGACAAAATTACTTACAATTTCCGTTGTAATTCAGTAATTTTTTACTCAATTTTTTATTCTGAATGACCTATTGTGATTGCCAATTATTTTTTAATCGCTTTCTTGAGATTTGAGTAACAACCAAATTACATGCTCAACAAAGCATAAAAAACGCATAATTAATAACATGTTTCTTATAAAAATAATATATAAATCAGGTAACTCTATGTATAAAAAAATAACAAGAGCGTTCACTATTGTTGAGTTAATTATCTGTATTGCAGTGATTGCAATTTTAGCCAGTATTGCTTTACCTTACTTCCATGAGTATCGTTCCAAACAGGAAGCCAAAAATATTCCAATCAAATTATCTGCGATTAACCGCTATGCACGCAGCCAGGCAACAGTGTTTCATCAGAATATTGTCATCTGTCCAAGCCAGGATTCCCTGACTTGTCAATCTAACCAATGGAATAAGAGTATGTTGGTCTTTATTGATAAAAATAAAAATCGGCAAGTCGATGCGGGCGAACAAATTTTACACATTGATGCTCTAAATCTTAAATATGGCAACCTGAGTTGGCGAGGCGCATTAAGTTCACCAAGTGTCACTTATCAGGCACATACCGCCCTTCCGATTGGTTCGAATGGTAGTTTCTATTATTGTTCTGCTCAACTTTCCAGCCAGCAGCGTATTGTACTGAGTAAAATGGGACATATCCGGGTAGAAAGTCTCCCTTCTTGCTAACAGAACTATGCAGTTTATGATTGACTGCGATTAGCGCTTCAATCCTGAGTTTTTTTCAATATACTGCTTATGTTTGAAAAATTGATTAAAACTCATACGGAGATATAACAATGACTGATATCGTAATTGTCAATGGTGCACGCACAGCCATGGGTGGCTTTCAGGGTAGCCTTGCCAGTGTAACTGCACCTGAACTGGGTGCGGCTTCAATTAAAGAAGCGATTGCTCGCGCAGGCTTACAAGCAGCAGATATTGAAGAAGTCATTATGGGTTGTGTCCTTCCTGCGGGTTTGAAACAAGGCCCTGCCCGTCAAGCGATGCGTCAAGCCGGCCTTCCGGATTCAACTGGTGCTGTGACCATTAACAAACTCTGTGGTTCTGGCATGAAAGCGGTGATGCAAGCAGCCGATATGATTAAAGCCGGTTCTGCAAATATTGTGGTTGCAGGGGGGATGGAATCAATGACCAACGCGCCTTATGTATTGCCGAAAGCGCGCGGCGGCTTCCGCATGGGACATGGCGAAATTAAAGATCATATGTTCCTAGATGGTCTTGAAGATGCTGAGACAGGTCGTTTGATGGGTTCATTTGCCCAAGATATGGCAAATACCAAAGGCTATACTCGCGAACAGATGGATGATTTCGCCATTCGCTCATTGAAACGTGCACAAACTGCTGTGAATGAAGGCTATTTTTCTGATGAAATCGTAGCAGTTACGGTAAAAACACGTAAAGGTGATGTGGTTGTTGATAAAGATGAACAACCCTTCAATGCCAATATTGATAAAATTCCAACCCTGCGTCCAGCCTTTGCCAAAGACGGCACCATTACCGCTGCCAATGCCAGCTCAATTTCTGATGGTGCATCAGCTCTGGTGATTAGCTCAGCGGATCATGCCGCAGCAAAAGGTTTAAATCCTTTGGCCAAAATTGTTGCCTATGCTTCAAATTCACAGCATCCTTCTGAATTTACCATAGCGCCAGTGGGTGCAATTCAAAAGGTTCTCGATAAAGCAGGTTGGAATGCTCAAGATGTCGACCTCTGGGAAATCAATGAAGCCTTTGCCATGGTGACCATGTGTCCAATGGATGAGTTCAAGCTTGATCCTGAAAAAGTCAACATTAACGGCGGTGCCTGTGCCCTCGGTCATCCTGTCGGTTCAACCGGTTCACGTATTATCCTGACTTTGATTCATGCGCTGAAACGTACCGGTGGTAAACGTGGTATTGCTGCACTTTGTATCGGTGGCGGTGAAGCGACTGCTGTGGCGATTGAGTTGCTTTAATTAAAAGTCTCCCTTTTAAAAGAGAGATTTAGAGGGATTTTAGAAATCCTCCCCTCTTGCGGAACATCGTTCCTCATCCTTTAATAAAGGAGGGGGAATTTTAGAAATCAAAAAGCCTCCAATTGGAGGCTTTTTATCGTCAAATATTCAAAGCTGTACTTTAAATGATAAGACTTAAAGAATTTCTTTACGAAGTTGCTCAGGTGATTTCATTGACAACAAGCCCGGTGCCACATCAAATGCTGTTTTTGCACCATACTGCTGCATTTGATTTAAACGATAAGTTGCACGTGCATAAGCAACTAAAATGCTGGCTGTAAATTCTGGATTACTTTCTAGTTTTAATGAAAACTCAAGCACTTGTTTATGTGCATCACTGGTGTTTCCACTACGAATCACAAAACCACCATGCGGCATACGTTGGTGATCTTGTGCTAAAGTTGCTTCATCAATGAAATTCACAGTCGTGTCATAGTCGGCAAAATAATCCGGCATGGTCACAATCGCTTGCTTCACTGCTTCTGCATCTGCATCCTCTGCAAGCACCACATAACACTCACGGGTATGTTTTTCTTTGGTCGTTAATACTGGACGAACACCACTACGTACTTTCTCAATTGCTTCTGTTGAAGGAATGGTATATTGCACCCCTGCTTTCACACCTTCTACACGACGAATGGCATCTGAATGACCCTGGCTTAAGCCTTTGCCCCAGAAAGTATAGGTTTCACCGTCTGGCAGTAAGGCTTCACCAAATAAGCGATTGATCGAGAACATGCCTGGATCCCAACCAATGGAGATCATCGCAGTTTTCTTGCTGGCTGTTGCAGGTGCATCGACCGCTGCATAATATTCAGGAATACGTGCGTGGGTGTCAAAACTATCGACAATATTAAACTGGCTGGCCAAGATCGGACCTTGTTGCGGTAAGTCGTCTTTTGAACCGCCACATAAAATCAGCACATCAATTTTATCTTGGAAATCTGTCAGTGAGTCCATATGGAACACTTGGGTTGCTGCGAAGCAAGGAGATACCGTTTCAGGCGCACGACGGGTAAAAATACCCACAAGTTGTAAATCTGGATTCTTTTGAATGGCGGTTTCAACGCCACGACCCAAGTTGCCATAACCAGCAATACCAATACGGATAGAATTTTGCATAAAGACAAGTCACTTCATCATGAAAAAATTAAAAAAATAAATCAGATTACGATCCCATTAAAATCGCCCTCTTGATTGATTTTGCATACTCGAAAATTAGCGCTCTGCTCGCGTTACTCTCAGCATAAAGATACTTATGCTACAGCAATTCGCAGCAATTTAAAGCATTCAGGATAGTATAGAAACAATCATATCTATCGTCCAAAGCAAACAAAAAGCCTGCATTGCAGGCTTTTTGTTTATAAGAAAAACAGACTTATTTACAGACAAGCTTTTTAACTTTCAGGTTAGGCACCTGTTTGATAATTTGCCTGATTCACCGCGGTCGATGCTTGGTACGGATTTTTAAAATCATTTAAACCGGCAGCCGCCTCCTGAATGTCTTTACCTTCTTTAATCACGAAAGTATCGAAACCAGAACGCTTCATGTAGTTCAACACATCTTTGAATACATCACCAGTGGCACGAAGTTCGCCTTGGAAACCTTGACGGCGTAAAAGTGCCGCAAATGAATAGCCACGGCCATCATTAAAACCGGCGAATTCAATAAAGATTGCATCTAATTGAGCTAGCGGAAATTCATTGCTTTCAGGTGAAGCATCAACGGTTAAGTACAATGCTTTTTTACCTGAAACATGGCGAAGCTGATCTAACTGATCTACCGTCAGAACCACATCACCTTGTGGTAAAACACCCTCTTCACCGATGAGCTGGTAAGTATTTTCTGTCACTGTGCCATCTTTAGAGAGCACTGCGAGTGCGGTATTAAGCATATGCACGCTCCTTGAATGGTTGGATGCCAACACGGCGATAAGTATCGATAAACTCTTCAGCATCCTGACGTAGATCAAGATAGGTATTAAGAATTTCTTCTACAATATCCGGCACTACATCTGCTGCAAATGACGGCCCAAGAATGTCGCCAATTGAGGCATCATGGTCTGCATTACCGCCAAGCGTGATCTGGTAGAATTCAGCGCCTTTTTTATCAACACCCAAAATCCCGATATTACCGACATGGTGATGACCACAGGCATTCATACAACCAGAGATGTTCAAGTCCAGTTTACCCAAGTTGTAAATGGTATCCAGATCATCAAAACGGCGTGAAATCGCTTCAGAAATCGGAATCGATTTTGCATTGGCCAATGAACAGAAATCACCGCCCGGGCAGCAGATGATGTCGGTCAAGAAACCGATATGGGCACGTGCCAGGTTGTTTTGTTCAAGAGTTTGCCATACAGCGAACAAATCTTTTTGCGGCACATCGACCAGCGAGATATTTTGTTCATGCGTGGTACGTAATTCACCGAAAGTGTACTGATCGGCAAGGTCTGCAATCAGGTTCATTTCTTCAGTGCTGACATCACCCGGTGCAATGCCGGCACGTTTCAGTGAAATCGTCACAATACGATAACCTTTCACTTTATGGGCATTGGTATTGATATTGAACCACTGTTTGAATTTTGGATATTGCGCAAACAATTCAGTAAAATCTTCATCTGCATAATCTTGATAATCAAATGGGGTGAAGTTTTCATCCATTTTTGCCAAGGTGTCTGCATCGATTTTCAAAGTCTTAACAGTATGCGCAAATTCAGCTTCAACTTTCTCAGCAAATACCGCTGGCGTTAAAGCTTTGACCAAAATTTTGATACGGGCTTTATATTTGTTGTCGCGACGACCATGCAAGTTATACACACGAAGCACTGCTTCAAGATAAGCAATCAAGTCTTCACGTGGCAGGAACTCACGGATAAAGCTGCCAATCACTGGAGTACGGCCAAGACCACCACCCACTTTGATTTTATAGCCCATTTCGCCGGCTTCATTACGCACAATATATACACCGATATCGTGAAATGCAGTGGCTGCACGGTCGGTTTCTTCAAGCGCAGAGACTGCAATCTTGAACTTACGTGGCAAGAAAGCAAATTCCGGATGGAAAGTTGACCATTGACGGATCAATTCACAGGTCGGACGCGGATCGGCAATTTCACCAGCCACCACACCGGCATACTGATCCGTCGTGGTATTACGGATACAGTTGCCTGAAGTCTGAATCGCATGCATTTGCACGGTCGCCAGTTCAGCCAGCATATCTGGCACGTTTTCTAGTGCCGGCCAGTTAAACTGGATGTTTTGACGGGTCGAAATATGCGCGTAACCACGGTCATATTCTTTAGCCAAATCAGCCACTTTACGCAGTTGCTTTGAATTCATCAAACCATAAGGCACTGCAATACGTAGCATCGGTGCATAACGCTGTACATACAGACCATTTTGCAGACGAAGCGGACGATACTCATCTTCGGTGAGTTTACCGGCTAAATAACGTTCCGTTTGATCACGGAACTGTGCAACACGTTCATTAATCAGTTGCTGATCGAAATCAGTATATAAATACATGGCGTACAGCTGCTAGTAGTTTCTATTATATCGAACGCAAGGATAGCGAGATTAAACCTATCAATAAAATGCTTTTTATACATATTTCATAGCTGTTTTATTGATAAGCCTGCCAAAGTTTCACTGATATCACGGTTTAGCGCATTTAGTGTAGTTTTAAAGCAATAACGCTTTAATTCATCAATCGTTAGCAGTTATCTTCATATAGTGATATTTCAATCTTTTACCCTTTTTTGTCTTTTAAATAATTAAAAATATTACCATTTTTCAATCTCACCCAAAAACTGACCGACAAAATCATAACGTATCTTTGAACGTGAAAATTTAATCGGACAGGCCAGTTGTGCTTCGGTCTGCTGACTATCGGGTTTTAATGGAACCTGTACTAGCCATTCTCGCTGTTGCGCTAAATCAGAATGTAAAGCTTCTTCAAGTTTTAGCACCGGCTCGACACAGACATCCAGCGCTGCGAATAGTGTTTGCCATTCCGCTAATGGTTTTGACTTTATTCTATTTTGAATTGCCTGTTTCACCGCAGCACGATCTTCTGGAGCAAAAGAATTGCCTTTTTCTAGAATAATCGGCAGTTCTAAAGCCTGTGCCAATCCCTGCATAAATTGAGGTTCCAGACTGCCAATCGACAGATAACGTCCATCCTGTGTTGCATAATAGTCATAGAAAGTCCCGCCATTCAGATAGCCAGACTCAGGTCGTTGATGCTGATTGCCAGCCAGACTGGCGGATGCGGCCAGATTATTCATGGTGACCACACAATCGGTCATGGAAATATCAATATATTGACCTTTACCGCTGCGCTGGCGTTCGATCACTGCCGCCAGAATTGCAATCACGGCATGCATAGAACCACCGGCTACATCGGCAACCTGAATGCCTAAAGCAGGTGGCCCACTTTCGATCCGGCCACTGTGTCCAGCAATACCGGACAAGGCCAGATAGTTAATATCATGTCCTGCTTTCGCTTTGTAAGTACCGGTTTGGCCATAGCCAGTGATGGAACAGTAAATTAATTTGGGGTTAATTTCGCTTAAGGTTGAGTAGTCCAGCCCAAGCCTTTGCATCACGCCGGGACGGAATTGCTCAATCACAATGTCATAATCTGCAACCTTGGATTTGACCAATTCGATATTGGTCGGATCTTTCAAATCCAGTGCTACCGATTGCTTGTTTCGGTTCAGATAACTCTGTGAAGTGGCCTGTCCATTGGCAAAGGGGGGCATTAATCGCAACAGGTCCGGGCGGGTCGGTGATTCAATATGCACAACCTCGGCGCCGAGATCAGCCAGATATAATGTCGCGAATGGGCCTGGTAATAATGTAGAAAAGTCTAGAATTTTCAATCCTTTTAAGGTATATGACATTGGAATATTTACTCTACTTATATTGCTTTTTTCAGCATCATAGAAACATAAATGCATAAAAACAATGTCATGTTCAGCCATTTACCTTGATAGTTTCGGCAATCTAATATGTAAGAAAATGGCAAAGGTGTTCTTGTAAATTGCCATTGCTTTATTATTTTTCGTCATTTAGGTCAAATATTAGTGAACATTAAAGAGACTGAAGGATTAAACATGAGTCGTGATACGATCAGTATCCATTTCGTCAATGCAGCCTTATCTGGCGTCAAGCGCTTAGGCATGGATGTCGATACTTTATTGTCTCACGTCGGAATTGAAGCAGAACTGCTGCATCAACCCAAAGCCCGTATTTCACCTGAACAATATACCCGCTTTATTAAAATGTTATGGATGGTGACCCAGGACGAGCATGTCGGCTTTGACAAACAGCAACGCCGGTTAGGCACTTTTGCCATCATGTGTCAGCTCATCATTCATGCCAAAACCTTAGGTGATGCACTGGAACTTTCCTCGCAGTTCTATAAACTCTTCGGTGATGACTGGTCGGTGACCCTGGAACGTGACAAACACGAAGCACGTCTGGTGCCCCTCATTCCAAATGCGATGGATCCGGATCATTTTATTACCGAAAGCATGCTGATGATCTGGCATGGTCTGGCATCTTGGCTGATTGAACGTCGTTTACCGCTGGAACGTGTGCATTTTAGCTATCCACGTCCAGCCCATGCTGACGAATATGATGCCCTGTTCTTTGCGCCGGTAATGCAGTTCGACATGCCACGCACCGAAATCACTTTTGCTGCGGACTATCTGGACCTGCCGATCCGTCAGAATGAAGAAACCTTAGAGGAATTCTTGAAAGCTGCGCCTGCTCAGCTCTTGGTGAAGTTTAAAAATACCAACTCGCTGACCTCAAGAATCCGTGATGTATTGAAGAGCCAGATTGGCGAAGAAATGCCGACATTGAATGATGTCGCGTCAATGCTGTATTTATCTCCTCAAACCTTGCGCCGCCGTCTGGCAGCCGAAGGTAAAAGCTATCAAGGTGTGAAAGATGCCTTGCGCCGTGATGCCGCGATTCATCTGTTATTGAATCCAGATCTAACCCTCGAAGATGTCGCGCAGCAGGTCGGTTTCAGTGAAACCAGTACCTTCCATCGTGCCTTCAAGAAATGGACCGGTGTAACCCCAGGCCTATATCGCCAGTTGCATGGTTATCATTAATTAAAATTCTCGATATCCTCTTCTCCAGCCCAGGTTTCCAGACCTGGGCTTTTTTTATTGGCAAAAATCATCAAATGATCTGGTCCGTTCTCGTCATTGCACTTCAAAATTTAAGTATTACACTCGAGTCATTAGAATAATTTTCAGCAAATTAATAAAAGGGACATGCTATGAGCGAGGCATATATTATCGACGCCATTCGCACGCCACGCGGAAAAGGTAAAAAAGATGGATCTTTACATCAAGTCAAACCCATTTCATTACTGACTGGCTTGCTTAACGAACTTCAGGCACGTCATCAATTTGATACATCAAAAGTCGATGATATTGTGCTGGGTTGTGTCACTCCGATTGGTGATCAAGGCGCCGATATTGCCAAAACCGCGGCGATCGCAGCGGGTTGGGACAATGATGTCGCCGGTGTACAAATCAACCGTTTCTGTGCTTCCGGTCTGGAAGCTGTCAATCTGGCTGCACAAAAAGTCCGTTCTGGCTGGGAAGATCTGGTCGTTGCAGGCGGCGTCGAATCCATGTCCCGCGTGCCGATGGGTTCCGATGGCGGCCCTTGGGCACTGGATCCTGAAACCAATATGGCCTGTGATTTTATTCCGCAAGGTATTGGCGCGGACTTGATTGCCACGATTGACGGTTATAGCCGCACCGACGTAGACCAGTTTGCCGAGCAATCCCAGAAGAAAGCCGCTGCCGCACAAGCCAATGGTTATTTCAACGCTTCTGTTATCCCGGTCAAAGACAAGGCCGGTGTGGTGATTCTGGACAAAGACGAATTTATCAAACCGACCACAACTGCTGAAGGCTTAGGCAAACTCAATCCTAGTTTCGCGACCATGGGACAGATGGGCTTTGATGCCATCGCCCTACAAAAATATCCTGAAGTTGGCACGGTGAATCATGTGCATCATGCCGGGAATTCTTCCGGAATCGTCGATGGTGCAGCCGTAGTTCTCATCGCATCAGAACAAGCGATCAAAGAACAAGGTTTAAAACCGCGTGCCAAAGTACTGGCCACGGCGCTGGTCGGGGCTGATCCTACCATTATGCTGACCGGCCCTGCCCCGGCAGCACGTAAAGCTTTGGCTAAAGCTGGCTTGACGATTGATGATATTGACCTGTTTGAAGTCAATGAAGCTTTTGCTGCGGTGGTGATGCGATTTATTAGCGAACTCAATGTTGATCCAGCGAAAGTGAATGTGAATGGTGGTGCAATCGCTATGGGTCATCCATTGGGCGCAACAGGCGCGATGATTCTGGGAACTTTACTGGATGAGTTAGAACGTCAAGGCAAAAAACGTGGACTAGCCACACTGTGTGTCGGTGGCGGTATGGGCATCGCCACCATTATTGAATTGGTTTAACTCAAATATTTAAAGTGTTTGATTCACGTTTTAGTCATATGCAACCTGAGCAAAACCAAAGCACTGCTTTGGTTTTAGCGCAAGATCATTGTTTTACAAAATTAATAGATTTTGCGTATGACAATGGTTTTGCCTACTTTTGCTAAATGAGAAATACATTTCGTAAGGCAGGTCGAACTGAAGCTTAAACCAAGAATTTAGATGAATTTGGAAAGGCTCCGGAATAAGGAAAATTTCTAAAATCTAATCAGGATATTAATTCCAAATTCATCCCATTATGATCTGGATAAAAATTTATGAGCGCAATTCAATATCAAAAAACTGAAGATAATATCGTCACTCTGACCTTTGATTCTCCAAACCAGTCTGCCAATACCATGAATGCAGATTTTCGTAGCGCTTTGGCTGAAACCGTAGAAAAACTCAAAGCTGATGAAAATATTACAGGCATCATTTTCCGGTCTGCGAAAAAAACTTTCTTTGCCGGTGGTGATCTGGATGAGCTGATTCAAGCTACACCTGAACATGCGACTGAATTCTTCAACATGATTGAAGAGATGAAAGCACAGATGCGTTATATCGAAACCCGCGGCATTCCGGTTGTGGCTGCACTAAATGGCACAGCACTGGGCGGTGGCTGGGAGATTGCTCTGTGTGCCCATCATCGTATTGCCTTGAATGACCCTAAAAGCAAGTTTGGCCTGCCTGAAGTCACACTGGGTTTACTACCCGGTGGCGGTGGTATTGTCCGTAGCGTGCGCCTGCTCGGCCTGCAAAATGCCTTTCCCTTGTTGATGGAAGGCAAACAGTTGGGTGTAGAGAAAGCCCGATCTTTAGGGCTGATTCACGATGTGGCAGACAATACCGATGAACTCTTAGACAAAGCCATTGTCTGGATCAAAGCCAATCCGAAGTCACAACAGCCTTTTGATGTAAAAGGCTACAAAATTCCGGGTGGTAGCCCTTCAACGCCAGCAGTTGCACAGATGCTGGCGATTGCCCCAGCGATGCTGCGTGATAAAACCAAAGGTTGTTGCTATCCTGCACCTGAAGCAATCATGTCGGCAGCGGTAGAAGGTGCTCAGGTCGATGTCGATACGGCGCTGACCATTGAATCGCGTTACTTTACTTATCTGGCCACCGGTCAGATTTCTAAAAATATGATCGCTACTTTTTGGCATGGATTGAATGCGATCAAATCCGGTGCCAGCCGTCCCCAAAAGGTTGCGAAATGGAAAGCCACTAAAGTTGGCATTCTGGGCGCAGGCATGATGGGTGCAGGCATTGCTTATGTGACTGCCAGCAAAGGCATTCAGGTTATTTTAAAAGACATTTCGATTGAAGCGGCTGAAAAAGGTAAAGCTTATAGCCAGAAACTGCTGGATAAAAAAGTAGCTCAAGGACGTTTATCTGCTGATCAACGAGATCAGGTTTTAAGCCTGATTCAAGCGACTGCATCCAATCAAGATCTGGCCGGTTGTGACCTGATCATTGAAGCGGTGTTTGAAAATCCCGCACTGAAAGCTCAAGTCACACAAGAAGCAGAACAGTATCTTGCCAGTCATGGCGTGATGGCATCGAATACTTCGACCCTGCCTATTACAGATTTAGCTCAGGCTTCAAAAAATGATCAAAACTTTATCGGTCTGCATTTCTTTAGTCCGGTCGATAAAATGCAGCTGGTCGAAATCATCAAGGGGCAAAATACTTCAGCAGAAACACTGGCCAAAGCCTTTGACTTTGTCCAGCAGATTGGCAAATTACCGATTGTGGTAAATGACAGCCGTGGCTTCTTTACCAGTCGTGTCTTTGGTACGTTCGTTCAAGAAGGTTTGCGCCTGCTGGCAGAAGGCGTGCATCCGGCGCGGATTGAAATGGCTGCACTCAAAGCCGGTATGCCAGTCGGGCCATTGGCCATTCAGGATGAAGTGTCCTTGACCCTCTCCGAACATGTGGCCAATGAAAGATACAAAGCCTTAGAAGCACAAGGTCAGACCATCACCAAATCACCCGCAGATGAAGTCATTCACAGTATGATTCATGAGTTTAACCGTAAAGGTAAGGCTGCCGGTGCAGGTTTTTATGATTATCCAGAAAATGGTAAAAAGCAGCTCTGGACGGGTCTCAACCACTGGAAAAAAGAGGTTGATCTTTCTGAACAGGAAATGATGGATCGTTTCCTGTTTGTGCAGGCACTGGATACCGTGCGCTGTCTGGAAGAAGGCGTGCTGGAGTCTGTGGTCGATGCCAATGTCGGTTCCATTTTTGGCATTGGCTTTGCAGCCTGGACGGGTGGCGCGGTGCAATTTTTAAATCAGTATGGTCTGGCCAAGGCGCTGACCCGTGCCAAGGTACTCGAAAACAAGTATGGTGAACGCTTCAAAGCACCGCAACTCCTGAAAGACCGGGCAGCAGAAGGCCAGCCGATTCAATAATTTTGAGCTCTAAATAAAAAGAGGAACTGAGTTGCTCTTTTTATTTTCCGGATCTGGCTGAATCAGTGGATACACTCGTCTAATGACAGATTTTGATCTGCTTTTTGATCAATTTATGTTATAAAGTTACATAAGTTTGATATCCACGTGGGTAAGACCTATGACTGATCACAGTTCACCTGAAAAATCCCCTTGGGGTTGGAAAGCACTTATTATCTTCTGTATTTTAGGTGGATTATTCATGTTTATTTTTTGGCTTGCGGTGACGAATGAACCGGATTACATGCCAAGCCAGCAAAATAAACAGACGACCCAGCAGCATGCTTTTAAAAATGCACCGACCATGTCTCCTGAAGCAATTGCGAAGGCTCAAGCAGATCGTGAGGCACGTGCGACTGCCAATACGGCTCATTCCGATACAACAGCGAATGAACATAATATGTCAACTGAAGAACATGCCAACATGGAGAGTGCCGAGCATAGCTCAGCGCATGGCCACTGATCTTGATTCAGTAAGGGCGTAAAAAAGCGAGGTCAATGCCTCGCTTTTTTGTATCTCAATAACTAAAAAATTAAAGCTTTAAATACATATCAATATGCGGGATGCCGCAATCCAGATAGTCTTCGCCCTGAACCTTAAAACCCAATGCCTGATAAAAACCGATGGCATGTACTTGCGAAGACAGTTTTAAATCTTTTCGATGATCTGCTTTGGCATAATCGATAATCGCCTGCATCAATTGCTGCCCGATCTTCAAGCCACGATGTGGCTTTAACACTGCAACACGACCTACACTGTTATTCGCCAGCAATCTTGCAGTGGCTATCGCATGCCCCTTTTCATAGACCACAAAATGGATGGAAATGGCATCTTGCTCATCCCATTCTTCTTCAGCAGCGATATTCTGTTCTTGAATAAACACGGCTTCGCGAATGGTTTTGGCATGCTTCGCTAAATCCTCCCAACCACCCGAAACAATTTTAAGCTCTGAATCCTTTAGCATTTAGAACCAATCCCCTGCTGATCCCACTGATTATTCAATAACAATTCCAGTGAATGTTTTTGGATAGCGTACATTTCTTTCAAGTCCTGAATCTGTTTCAAGACCTCCTGATCGGGTTGTTGGTAATCTTTGCGTTTCGTCGCCAGAATCATTTTATTTTTACTGGTATGTTCCAGTGCCACAAACTCAAAAACTTTGGTTTCATAACCATAGGCTTTCAGCAATAACGCACGAATGGTATCGGTCAGCATTTCTGCCTGTTGACCGGCATGAATACCAAATTGCAGCATCGGACTCAGCACTTTTGGCGCCTGTAACTGTGGGCGCAATTCCTTATGGCAACATGGCGCACACATGATCATCTGTGCATTCAGGCGAATACCGCTGTGAATCGCAAAATCCGTTGCCACATCACAGGCATGCAAAGCGATCATTACATCCAGGCGTTTCGGTGCATAAGTACGCACATCGCCCTGAAAAAAGTCGAGCTGATCAAAGCCAGATTGTTGCGCGACCTTTTGGCAGAACTCGACCATTTTCGGATTCAGTTCCACCTCTGTAACCCACGGCGTCTCACCATGTTTTTGCATATAGTCATATAAAGCACAGGTCAGATAGCCTTTACCGGAGCCAAAATCCACCACACGCAGACCTTCGACTTGTGGCTTGAGCTGCGCCAATGCACCCGAAAAAATCTCGACAAATTTATTAATCTGTTTCCATTTACGCGCCATGCTCGGAATGATCTGCGCGTTATGATCGCTAATGCCGAGATGCTGTAAAAAGATGCTGTCCTGATCAACATAACGTTGTTTAATCCGGTCATGACCCTGTTCAGCGGACTTGACCTGAAGCGTCGAGTTTTTGTTTTTAGTACGGGTCAACATGGCTTTTTTCTTGTTTTTTTTCAGCTGTAATTCTTCATCTAGCGTCATTAAATTGGCTTGCTTGCAACATGCTAATAATACTGTCACCTGTGCCAGTGCATCCGCTAAAGGATAGTTTTTGGTGACATCCTGAGTTTTATGGCGATACAAACAGCTCAGTACTTTTTGCCCATTTAATGAAATGACTCGCAAGGTCATTTTCTCTAAATCCTGCAGTTCACCTTTATACTGGCTTAAGATCAGACGATCAAATTGATCACTTTCAACAGCTTGCTGAAATACATCTAAAAACTGCTGTTCTTGGTCTGAGAGAGTTGCCAACGTTGACATAGATAAAACCTGAAATGAATTGCCCCTCAAGTTTAAATCTTCTTAACCTAAAAGCAAAATTGAATTACTATACAAATGTATATTTTAAAGAAGAATGACAATCATGCAGAATGCGCCGCTGGTTCCAGATTATGATCACACTGAGGAACGAATTAATTATATCAGTCATGCTGTGGGTGCTGGACTATCGGTAATTGCTGGTATTCTTTTGATTATTAAAGGGTCTTATCTCAGTACTGGACAATGGATTGGACTTTGGGTCTATGCGCTGAGCATGATCTTGCTCTTCTCTGCGTCCATGCTCTATCACATGGCCACCGCAGCAGACCGTCGTTATTTTTATAAAAAAGTTGATCATACTGCAATTTATTATTTAATCGCCGGAACCTATACGCCTTTCCTGTCAATTGCCATTCCAACAGCCAAAGCCCAGTATTTATTGATTGCACTCTGGGTGATCGCCCTCATTGGTACACTGTTCAAGTTCGTTTTCATTCATCGTTTCCAGAAAATTTCTTTAGTGGCTTATCTGGTCATGGGCTGGCTGGCGCTGCTGGTGATGGATGATATGCAACAATATCTCAGTGCTCAATCTTTGACCTTTCTGATCATTGGCGGATTGGCTTATACCGTAGGTGCATTGTTTTACGCTTTAAAAAGAGTAAGATATACCCACGCTATCTGGCACATATTTGTATTGATAGGCGCAGGATCACATTTTCTGTCTATCTATCTTTACGTGATTTAATCATCTTCTTTTTCATTTCAGTGACCCTGAGCGAGTTAAAGCGAGAAGATTGCAGTTGTTTTTTTAAAAAATTACGCCTTTTTTAAAAAGATTACGCTTTTAAAACTAAGCTTTTTTATTTTTAGTAAGTGTAAGGTTCTCCATGGCGTCGTCTGATTCTGCTGCTCAGCCAGCACAAAATTCAAAATTTCGCGTTTTAACCGCGAGCTTGGTCGGTACTACAATCGAGTTCTTCGATTTTTATATCTATGCCACTGCTGCTGTCATTATTTTTCCATATCTGTTCTTCCCTGCAAGTACAGATCCGATGACTGCCACCATTCAGTCGCTTGCCACTTTCGCCATTGCCTTTATTGCCCGCCCGATTGGTGCGGCACTCTTTGGTCATTTGGGTGACCGGATCGGGCGAAAAGCCACATTGGTCGCTGCCTTGCTGACCATGGGTATTTCCACCGTTGCGATTGGCCTCTTGCCCACTTATGCGCAAATCGGGATTGCTGCACCACTCTTGCTTGCACTCTGTCGTTTAGGTCAGGGCTTGGGGCTGGGTGGTGAATGGTCAGGTGCAGTACTTCTTGCCACCGAGAATGCACCTGAAGGTAAACGTGCCTGGTATGGCATGTTCCCGCAACTGGGTGCTCCAATCGGCTTTATTCTGGCAACAGGTTCTTTCCTGACGTTGGGCGCTTTCATGTCTGAGGCTGACTTTATGGCTTGGGGCTGGCGTATTCCATTTATCTCAAGTGCCTTGCTGGTGATTGTCGGTTTATGGATTCGTTTAAAACTGCATGAAACCCCGGCATTCCAAAAGGTGCTGGATAAACAAAAAGAAGTGAACATTCCATTTGTTCAAGTCTTCAAAAAACATTCTCGCATGCTGGTACTCGGCACCATCGCTGCAATTTGTACCTTCGTGGTGTTCTACCTCACCACAGTATTTGCATTGCAATGGGGTACTAAACAGTTAGGTTATTCTCGTGAAGAATTCCTGCAATTGCAGTTGGTTGCAACCCTATGTTTTGCTGCCTTTATTCCACTTTCCGCAGTATTGGCCGAGAAGTTTGGCCGTAAAACCACCTCGATTGCAGTCTGTGTTATCTCTGCCATCTTCGGGATTTTCTTTGCAGATATGCTGGAATCTGGCAGCACGCTGGTGGTATTCCTGTTCTTGTGTATTGGTCTGGCGATCATGGGTTTAACCTATGGGCCAATCGGCACTGTATTGTCTGAAATCTTCCCGACTTCAGTACGTTATACCGGTTCTGCATTGACCTTTAACCTGGCAGGCATCTTTGGTGCATCCTTTGCTCCGCTGATTGCCACCAAACTGGCAACGACTTATGGTCTGTCTGCAGTCGGTTATTACCTGACCGCAGCATCAATCCTGTCACTGATTGCATTTCTGTTGATTCGTGAAACCAAGAATGATGATGTAAATAATCAAATTTAAAGTCTTAGTTTGATTTAAAAGCCAGCATTCGATGCTGGCTTTTTTATGATTTCACAACAAAACTCTGCTACTTATCTCGTTAAATTTGCTCAACAATCAAATGGACTCAACCAGACAATGAGGCAAGGCAATGCAGGAGCTTATTGAATCCCTAACCCAGAAACAGTTGGTCAATATTATCATTTTGCTGGAAGATGATAAAAAAATAGAGGCCGTTCGCTATATCACCGAGCACACGACCTTGGATGAAATCCAGGCGCTACAAGTGATTGAAGAGATTGTCCGTGAGCACGATGTGGTCATGAAAACTGAAAGCACAGGACCGCGCTTTAGTGATGATGCGGGTGAGATTGACCTGGTAACGCCTCCCCTTGAAATTCCGACCCATCCGAGCCTGAATACCCCCACAGAAGCTGAAATCACCGCACGACAATTACGCGAAGACGTCCCAACCCGAAAAATTGAAAATAAAATCTGGATTCTGGCAGCCATTGCAGTGCTGTTATTGATCCTGATCTGGATCATTAGTTAAAGCTGAACAGGACAATATCTCCATTTAGATCAGTTCAATAATATCGATAGTGGGCGGCACTCGAAAACGAAAAGGTACGCCGACCAAACCGGTGCCGACCGTGACAAACACATCTGCATGTTCATGACGGTACATGCCCTTCTTATGCCCCAAAATTGACACTTTTTTCATGACATAATCGGTCAGCCAAGGCAATTCCACCTGTCCGCCGTGGGTATGTCCAGCCAGCATGAGAGGACGTGTCGGCAATTTGGGAATCATATCCACCGTATCGGGATTATGCGACAAAATGACCCAAGGCTTGTCCTGAGGTAAATCTGGCAGACTGCGCATATCGGCTTTACCCGCCCAGAGATCGCCCACACCCAAGAGCCGAAATTCATCAAATTCGACAATTTGCCCTTCAATATCCATGACCTGATTGACTTGCAGTGCATAATGCAACAGTTCCTGAATCGGTGGTCCCGGATATTGCTCGTCATGATTGCCATTGACGGAATAGACTGGGGCATGAATTTCTTTTAAAACTGCCAGTTCTTGTGCCAGTTTATTTTCCGGCTCATAAGTCCAGTCTCCGGCCACCACCACCAAATCGGGTTGAACATGATTTAACTTATGCACAATTTGTCGCAACTGCCGTTCATGACCAGAAAACAGACCGATATGTAAATCTGCAATCAGGGCAATCCGGACGGGTTGCTTTAAGCGTTTATCCGCATTGATCTGATATTGTGTCGTTTTCACTTGAATTAAATGCGGCTCGATAAAGCGTGCATAACTCAAGACGGCGCTGATCAAAAATACAAAAACAGCTTCATGCAAGGAATAATAACCGCTCCATCCGGCATAAATACTGAAGAACACCAGTGGAACCAGTAAATAGGACAGGTAAAAAGCCAACAAATGACAAAATGCTTTAAATGGATGAATGGTCTCGGTACGAGATTGACTCGACCATGCCTGGTACACAGCCCAGATGGCCAGAATGGCCATGCCTAAATAAAAATAAAAAAGTACGGAACTGGTATCCCACATAGATTTGCCTTGTCGAGTCGAGAAGCTGATTACTGGCTTTATATTTATCTTTTCATAGCTGGCAATTATACTCAATTCTAATTTTTCATTCTTCGACTTATATGGCCACTGCTTCCCACGCTCAAGCTCATTCAAAATTTTCCTGCTTTTCATCAATTTACCGCTATAAAGCTGGGATTTTACTGAGCTGTAGCATGATCTTGGGTCTTCCTGCATGCAGTACTTTGCCCAAGCAAACTGAGCAGCCTAGCCAGATGGCATTTGAAACAGATACCTCACAAACCAGTTTGGCGCAAATTGTTGAACCTTTACGTGAACAGAACATCGGCCTGACCGGCTATCGTGTGCTCTATGACCCACTCGAAGCACTGGGTGCGCGTATCCAGCTGATTAAGAAGGCCGAGCGTAGTCTGGATCTACAGTATTATATTTGGGACAACGACCGGATTGGCACCCTTGCCCTGCATGCGATTATTCAGGCGGCAGATCGTGGCGTAAAAGTGCGTCTGCTAATGGATGACAATAATGCCAAGAAAATGGAAGGTATTTATCTGGCCTTAAACCAGCATCAGAATATCGATGTTAAACTGTATAATCCCTACCGTTTTCGAAAATATCGTGCCATGGACATGGTGCTGGATTTAAAGCGTATTAATCGCCGCATGCATAATAAAAGTTTTATTGCCGACAACCAGATTGCCCTGATTGGTGGACGCAATATGAGTAACCAATATTATAATGTCAGTGAAATTTATCAGTTTTCCGATGTCGATGTGATGCTGGTCGGTGCAGCATCGGATGAAATCATTCATTCCTTCGATGAATACTGGAATGATGATTATGCCTATCCGGTGCAACAGATTGTCAATCCGCGCCATCATGGCTTACGCTTTCCAAGCCTGAAACAACAACTGGAAAAGCACAGTCAGGATCAGGCCACACAGAATTATCTGGATCTGGCCAATCGTTCCAGAGCATTTGACCAATGGCTGGAACAAAACATTCAACTGGATTGGGTCGAAGCCGAAGTGGTCAAAGATCCTCCAAGCAAAATCAAGGCCAAGGCCAAAGCCGAAGAACATCTCAACTTCCAGTTATTACAACATCTGGAAAAACCTGAACAAAGTGTTGATATTGTCTCTGCCTATTTTGTTCCGGAAAAAATTGGCGCAGATCGTTTAAAGAAACTGGCGGATGAAAATATCGAGGTCCGTGTCTTGACCAATTCGTTTAAAGCCAATGATGTTGCCGTTGTACATGCCTTTTATGGCAAATATCGTCAGGATCTACTCGAGAATGATGTACAGCTTTATGAGTTTCTGGCAGCACCGGATAGCGACAACCTGAATGCCAATACTGAAGAGATTTCTAAAAAAGCCAAAGTCAGTCTAAAAGGCCTGAGTCGTTCCAGTCTGCATGCCAAGCTGATGGCGGTAGATCAGAAACAGGTCTTTATTGGTTCATTTAATTTTGATCCACGCTCGGCCTATCTGAATACCGAAATTGGCGTGTTACTGAACAGTCCATCTTTGGCACGTGCAGTGCATGAGACCATGGACCAGAACTTGAGCAAATATGCCTACAAACTGGTACTGGATGCCCAGCAGAATATTAACTGGAAGATCAAAAAAGCCAATGGTGAGGTTAAAAGCTTTAGCAAGGAACCCGGGATAAAATGGTATCAGAAAGCCGGACTTAAACTGGTGTCCTGGTTACCGATCGAAGGGTTCATGTAAGCAAAAAATCGCCTATTTTGAGCTAAATAAGCTCCCAAATAGCTAATACCAGTCAATCAAGAGATTGACTGGTATTTCTTTTTTTAAATTCACGATTCTATTTGATGGTTAGAAAAATTATCCGCAACTGTCTGAGATCTAACTGTATTACAGCGTAAGATGGTTTTCGTGCAAAGTTTTACTGCTCATCTGAACGAAAGCCAATGATTTAAAGATTTGATTTAAAAATTAGAGCTGTGTCGTAAATAGTTAAAAAGTTAAAAAGTTAAAAAGTTAAAAAGTTAAAAAGTTAAAAAAGTCTCTTTCTAAATTCCTGAACTGGTCAGCCTTGTTTTTAGAGTGACTTTTTTAATACCCGAGCGTGCAGATTTTTCAAACCGGCCTGCATGGTTTGCTGTACCACACGGGTCAGGCTTTCCACGCTATGTCCCTCAGTTTCAATTGCAGGCAAGGCAACCAAATGTGCAATCACTTGCGGCATCTCCAGGACTTTTTTGACATGCGCTGCAAAACTGATGTCATTGATAAACGGCGCCACAGTATCCAGTTCGCCGTGCTGATTCACATAACAAATCAGGCAAATTTGTACCGGACGCTGTGCTTCAATCGCAGCGCCTAAAATCCGGCCATGCACTTTTTTAATGGCGCGGCCATCAGAAGTAGTCGCTTCAGGAAAAAATAATACCGGGATATTCTGTTTTAAAAATCCGGTAATCTGCTCACGGATACGTACCGAATCACCAGAACCACGTTTGATAAATAAAGTGCCGCCACCTTTGGCCAGTTTGCCCAGAATTGGCCAGTTCTCAATTTCGGCTTTGGCCAAAAAGAATACTCGCGCACCTGAACCCAACACCGCAATATCCAGCCAGGACACATGGTTACTTACCCATAAAGCCGGTTCACGCGGAATCTCGCCATGCACCTGGACTTCGATATTGAAGACTTTGCATAACTGACGGCAGAAATATTGCACATAACGGGTATTGCAGGGATTGTTCGGATTTTTGTATAAACCGTGACGGAAAACCAAATAGAACCCTTCACTGATAACAGCCAGTGAAGCTGTTACTTTTCGCATATAAAGCCAGAATTTTGCCAAGCCATGTCGGTGAGATGTTTGATCTTGTACAGTTGGGTTCATAAAAACGTCACTAAATCCTAAGCTAGATACAGGGAATATCCACGAATTAAACTCATTCTATACTGTTCATTCGCAACATGCATTGATAATAAAAACCGACCAATAAGATCTATATCTTCAATTTTAATTGGATTAATGAATAATTTAGAATAAAATCATCGGAATATTGGATCAAAAAGGATCGCTGCCATGCCAGATCAAACCCAGCCTGCGAATGAAAAGCTTCAGCCTTTACAAGTGCTCAAATATATTTTGGGTGGTACCTGTATCTATGCCGCTGTACTGGTAACACTTGCACAACTGTTTGTCACCGCACTTTAAACCAAAGCCGCGCTAATTCAGTATCTGCCTCGCTCTTTTTCAACTACACTAAAGCTTTCAAGTGGAGATTGGCCTGAGTGGAATATTTAGAACAACATCGGGGGAAAGAACGCGTCATTCTGGTGAGTGTCAGCGTACAAATGCTGGATGACCTTGATGCTGAAGAGTTTAATCTGCTGGCGCAATCTGCAGATGCCGAAATTCTGGAACATATTCATGCTCAACGCGTCAAACCGGATGCCAAATTTTTTATCGGGTCAGGCAAAGCAGAAGAAATCGCCGAACGCGTAAAAGAACTGGACGCCAATCTGGTCATTGTCGATCATGCCCTGACACCGGCCCAGGCCCGTAATCTGGAACAGGTCATCAAGTGCCGTGTGGTCGATCGTACCGAACTGATTTTAGATATTTTCGCCCAGCGTGCCCGTACCTATGAAGGCAAGCTGCAAGTCGAACTGGCACAACTGCAACATTTATCATCCCGCTTAATTCGCAGCCGTGGCAATCTCGACAGCCAAAAAGGCGGCATTGGCTTGCGTGGCCCGGGTGAAACCCTGCTTGAAACTGACCGTCGTTTACTGCGTATTCGCATGGGACAACTGAAAGCCAAAATTGATAAAGTCCGCCAGACCCGAATGCAAGGTCGTATTGCCCGTCAAAAAGCAGCTGTCCCCACTGTGTCTTTGGTCGGTTATACCAATGCCGGCAAATCGACCCTGTTTAACCTGCTGGCCAAGAGTGATGTCTATGCAGCCGATCAGCTTTTTGCCACCTTGGACCCGACTTTAAGACGTCTGGAATGGGATGGCATCGGTAATCTGGTATTGGCAGATACGGTGGGGTTTGTTCGCAATCTTTCCCACTCGCTGGTTGAATCCTTTAAGGCGACCCTGGAAGAAACCGTAGAAGCTACCCTGTTGCTGCATGTCATCGATTCAAGTAGTCCAGAAATGCTGGAGCAGATTGAAGCGGTTGAAAAAGTCTTGAAAGAAATTGGTGCCGATGTTCCGATCCTGCAGGTTTACAATAAAATTGACTGTAGCGGCGATGAGGCCAAAATTATTTATCGACGCCCGGGCGAGCCAGAACGTGTCTATGTTTCAGCACATAGTGGCGAAGGGATCGACCTGCTGCGTAAAGCGGTACATGAAGCCCTGATGGGACAATTGCAATCCTTTGACCTGATTCTGAAACCCGCCTACGGCAAGCTGCGCAACCAGCTTTATGGTTTAAATGTAATCCAGTCAGAACATTATGATGATGAAGGTCAGCTGCATTTACATATTCGGATTGCAGCACAAAAACTGGAGCAGCTGATTAAACAGGCGCATTTACCTTTAGATGAAATTTTGGGAAAACAGGCACAGCAGTTTCAACGTCCACTGGAAGCATTTGAAATCCGGTCAAAGATCGAGTAAAACTTGATAAGTAAACTTAATAATTGATCATACGAATGAACTGGATAAAACGAATAGACTGGCCAGCATGGATCGGCACCCTGTTACTTATTATTGTCTTTCGGGAAGCATCCGTCTGGCTCATGACCCAACTGGATCATCCTGAATTGGGCAATCTGGTAGGATTGCTCAGCTTATTGATTGCCCTTTTTACCTGGCGCTATTTCGGTAAACTTCCCGCTCGTCTCGTAGACACCAATAACAAGCTGATGAAGGAAAGCGCCTTTGCTTTCCTGCCTGTCAGTGCAGGTGCACTAATGATGCTGGTCCATATGGGCCAGAAAATTCCGGCATTTTTGTTCATCATGTTTTTCAGCACCCTGATTCCTTTATGGATTTACGCCAAAATGGCCAAGCGCTGGTTATAGGAGTACCGCATGTTATCTATTTTATATGGCTTTGCGGTCACGCTGATGGCCTATCTGATTGCCAAACCCTGTAACCGGATCATCCCGCAAATTCCTGTCATCGTATTTAGCATGTTCTTTGTGCTTGCAATTTTATTTGTGCTCGGGATTCCTTATCAAAATTACATGGATCAAGTGAATCCGCTCTTCAATCATTTACTTGGCTATGTGACCGTCGCCCTGGCCATTCCACTGGCTGCAATGCGCTATGATGACTTACCACTAAAAGCGATTATCGGTATCTTGGTTTTTGCCAGTATCAGTGCTGTCGCCCTGCCGATGGGACTGGCATATCTGCTGCATATGTCTTCCGCAGATATTATGGCTTTCGCGACTCGGGCGGTGACGACACCCATTGCGATTAATATCGCCACCTTGCTGGATGCTCCAATCAGTATGGTGATTCTGATTGTGATTCTTTCCGGAGTGATTGGCGCAGCATTTTCACCGTTTATCCTGCGGCATATCAATGATGAACGTGCTTCCGGACTGGCCTTAGGATTGGCAGCACATGCGATTGGTACAGCTCAGGCCTGGCAGCGTGGCAGTGTTGCGGGACGTTATGCCGCTTTCGGTATGGCAGTCAATGCGGTGTTTACTGCCATCTGGCTGCCTACTTTTATACTTTATTTGCAAAAAATGTGACTAGTGAATCATTTTAATTGTTTGTTTTGTGCTTTAATCGTTCCTAATATACAAACATAAAACAATTTTATTCAAGGAACAGAAATATGAAAAAGGTTCAATTATTCTCGGCTTTACTTTTAACCTCTTTCAGCCATCTGGCCTTAGCTTCGGATCTGTCAGGGACATGGCGCAATATCGATGATAAAACCGGTTCACCTAAAGCATTCCTGGAAATTCGCGAAACAGCTACAGGCACTTATACGGCCAAAATTACCAAAATCACGCCGCGCCCGGGCTATACCCCAAAAGAAAATTGTGTCTCTTGTCCTGCACCTTATACCAATAAACCGATTCTTGGACTGGATGTACTGACAGGCCTGAAGCACACCGGCAATAATAACTTTGCTCAAGGCAAACTACTCGATCCATTATCCGGGAATGTGTATAGCACCAAGGCAAAATTAAGCAGTAATGGTAAACGTCTGACTTTACGCGGCTATGTAGGCGTTTCGGCCCTGGGTCGCAGCCAGACCTGGATTAAACAGGATTAATTCATACTCTATTGAATAAAATGTGATGAGTTTAAAATTTAGCAGAGAGAAGCTTGCATTTTCATACATTAAGTTGTATGAATATTGAACATATGCTTTTCTCATGGATTATGAAAGTATAATAAGTAGAATTTACATAATATGTATCAAATGGAATTTGATGCGTTGTCATAAGGATATCGTATGCAGAAAATTGCAATTTTAGGTGTATTTACAGCCTCTATAGTCACCTGCTCCATGGCATTTGCGCAGGAGTTATCGGGTTTCTGGCAACAGATTGACGATAAAACCGGCTCACCTAAAGCACTGATTGAAATGAAAACTCAGGCAGATGGTTCTTATACTGGGAACATTCACAAAGTTACACCGCGACCAGGCTATACGCCACGGGAAAAATGTATAAAGTGCCCACCCCCATATACAGACAAACCGATTTTAGGACTAGAGATCATTAAAGGGCTGAAACCAACCAGCAAGAATAACTATGGACATGGTCAAATACTCGACCCTTTAACTGGCAAAATTTATGATTTAAAAGGGCGGATTTCTGCCAATGGGAAACGACTGACTCTACGTGGATACATTGGGATATCTGCCATCGGCCGTACACAAACCTGGATTCGCCAGGATTAATAAAGCAGCACATTTGTGTTGGAGATATTTTATTTCATCTATAAAAAAAGGGATAAATATAATGAAACAATCTAAATTAGGATTAATATTCATCGCTGCCATGATGACTGGCACTGCGTATGCACAGGACTTAACAGGCACCTGGCAACAAATTGATGACAAAACCGGTTCACCAAAAGCAGTGATTGAAATTCGCCAAAATGATAACGGTACGTTTGCCGGAAAAATTATCAAAGTTACGCCACGTCCGGGCTATACTCCACAAAAAACCTGTAATAAATGTCCCGCGCCTTATACCAATCAACCTATTCTGGGCATGGATGTACTGACTGGCTTAAAACATGCGGAAGGCACCAATAACTATGAAAAAGGCCGTGTGATCGACCCGCTGGCAGGTAAAATTTACGATGCCAGAGTACGTCTAAATGCCAATGGTAAACGTTTAACCTTGCGTGGTTATGTCGGCGTTTCTGCTTTAGGCCGCAGCCAGACCTGGATTCGTCAGGATTAGTATCCAATTCTCAATATTAATAAAAGCTGCCAACTTGGCAGCTTTTTTTAGTACATTAACTCTATAGTATTCAGATAATTATTGACTATTTAATCATAATTCCTAACATGAGGGCGCGATGACAAAAAACTCTCTGGAATGACTCTCTATGTTAAAAAAAATATTACTTGCCGCATTGACCACAGGGTTTAGCATGACCCTTTGGGCGGAAGATATTACTGGAACTTGGCAACAAATTGATGATAAAACGGGAGCTGCCAAAGCGATTATCGTAATTAGCCAAGAGCCTAACGACACTTACTCTGCTAAAATTGTGAAAGTTACCCCTCGTCCGGGCTATACACCACGTGAAAAATGTAATGCCTGCCCTGCTCCCTATACCAATCAGCCCATTTTAGGTATGACAATTATCAAGGGCTTAAAACATGTTAAAGGCACCAATAACTATGAAAAAGGTAAAGTGATTGATCCTTTGGCAGGTAAAATTTATGACGCAAAAATGCGTTTAAACAACACTGGCAAACGTTTAACCCTGCGCGCCAGTGTAGGTGTTTCAGTACTTGGTCGTAACCAGACCTGGATACGTGCAGACTAATAGATAGTTTAAAAAAGCCACGTGATCACGTGGCTTTTTTTATTGGATTTACTTAGATCACCGGATTATCAACCGCGAACATCTGCTGATCTTCCAGACGGAATGCCATGAGTTGATTGCCCCAGACACAGCCACCATCGACATTTTGAATTCGGTCCGAAATAGTTTTACCATTTAAGGCAGCCCAGTGACCAAACAGAATCTGATGGCTTTGCGCTGCTAATGACTCAAATTCAAACCAGGGTTTAAAGCCTTCCGGCATTGGATCATCTAGCGCATCTTTAAAGCTGTATTCCAGACGCCCCTCTGCATCAGTGAGACGCATCCGGGTCAAATAATTCACGATACAGCGAATACGCTCATGGCCCTTTAGCTGGTCTGACCACAGTGCGGGTTCTTTCCCAAACATCTCTTTCAAAAAATCATCCAGCACATCGAAGTCATCATTAGAAATGATGGCTTCAACTTCTTGTGCCAATTGAGCAGTTTTTTCTGCATTCCAGATATTCGGAATCCCTGCATGGGTCAGAATAGTCTGCTCATTTGGAAATAGACACAGCGGCTGTTTACGCAGCCAGTCAATCAGGTCATCGCTGTCGATGGCATCAATCACATCACGAACATTGTCTTTTTCTTTAATCGGCTTGATGCCGCGGGCATAGGCCAATAAAGTCAAATCATGATTACCCAAGACTGTTGCAGCCGATCCCTGTTCGGCCAGCTTCTTGATAAACCGCAGTGCAGCAATTGAGTTTTCACCTCGTGCCACCAAGTCTCCAGCAAACCAGATAAAGTCCTGATCTGCATCGAAGCGGATTTCTTTGAGCAGAGCTTTCAAGGCCTCAAAACAGCCTTGCACATCGCCAATTACATAATTATATCGAACAGTGCGGTTCATCGTTATTTAAGCCACCATTTGATCTGAAAGTGCAACAAACTGTTCAAGGGTCAGAGTTTCTGGACGTGCCATCGGGTCAACACCCGCTTTTTCAAAACCATCTTCAACCAGCATGCCTTTTAAGCTATTGCGCAAGGTTTTACGACGCTGGGTAAAGACATGAGATACCAGACGTGCCAGCGCTTTTTCATTTTTGGCCACAATCGGCTTGTCTGCATAAGGCTCTAAACGAAATACCGCCGAGGTTACTTTTGGTGGCGGATTGAAAGATCCCGGTGGTACTTCAAACAGGAAAGTCGGTTTGCAGAAATACTGGATCATGACTGACAAACGGCCATATTCCTTAGTATTTGGTAATGCGGTAATCCGATCAACCACTTCTTTTTGCAGCATGAAGTGCATGTCCTGCACTTTGCCACCAAATTCCAAAAGATGAAAAAGCAGGGGAGTAGAAATATTATAGGGCAAGTTACCAACCACGCGCAGCGGACGGCCTTCTTCAAATAATGTTGAATAATCAAAGCGCAGTGCATCGGCTTCAATAATGGTTAAACGTTCTGGATGTGGTACACGACCCGGCAGGCCCGCAGCCAAATCACGGTCAAGTTCGACCACAGTCAATGCATCACATTCACCAATCAAAGGTGAGGTCAATGCGGCCAGACCCGGCCCAATTTCCAGAATGTTCTGACCTGGACGTGGGTTGACTGAGCGTACAATTTTGGCAATGACACGTTGGTCATGTAAGAAGTTTTGACCAAATCGTTTTCGAGCCTGATGCCCTTCTTCTTTTGGGTTTAAGGCATTAATTTGATACATAAAAACATTTCCAACGTGAGTGATGAACAATAATCAGTGGCGCGCCAGATCGAGGGCTAAATCGACAGCAACGTGCAGGCTGGAACTTTTCGCAAGTCCCGTACCCGCAAGGGAGAGTGCTGTGCCATGATCTACAGATGTACGAATAAAGGGTAAGCCGAGGGTAATATTAATGGCTTCACCAAAGCCCTGTGATTTTAACACAGGTAAGCCCTGATCGTGATACATCGCCAGAACCGCATCGGCATCTTTTAAGTTTTCCGGGGTAAATAAAGTATCTGCGGGCAAGCTTAAACTCATATTGATGCCTTGAGCACGGTAGCTTTCAAGTACCGGATTAATCACTTCAATTTCTTCCATACCCAAATAGCCACCCTCGCCTGCATGCGGATTGAGACCGCAGACCAAAATATGTGGATGTTCAATCTTAAATTTGGATTTCAGATCGTGAATCAGAATATCGATGACTTGATGCAAACGCTCTTTGCTAATCGCATCGGCAACGGCACGTAAAGGAAGATGCGTCGTTGCCAAAGCCACACGTAAAGTCTTGGTCGCCAGCATCATCACCACCCGCTCAACGCCTGCAAATTCTTGATAATATTCGGTATGACCGCTGAAATGGATGCCAGCTTCATTCATCACAGACTTTTGCACCGGTGCAGTTGCCACGCCGACACTTTTAGCTGACATGGCATAGTCCGCAGATCGTCGCAGTTGTTCTAATACATAAGCGGCATTGTTCGGGTTCAATTCACCTAATACCACAGGCCGATTGAGTGGCACATGTTCAACATACAGCTGACCTTTTTTTGAAGATGCGTCCTGTCCGGTATATTCAATCAACGCCACAGACAATTTCAATTGATCTGCACGGGCTTTCAGCATATTCAGATCAGCCAATACTATAATCGGACGTTCATCCACACGTTCTGCCAGACTCAGGCAAATATCAGGACCAATTCCGGCAGGTTCTCCGCTGGTGACATATAAAGGCAGCATCATCTTCTCAATTTGGCAAAGCTGAGAAATATTATAACCCGATCATATCCAGGCTGCAGCGATCATTGCAAAGCGTCCTTATAAATCAATATTTTGATACGATTGAAAGGATGGTTACAAATATAGTCATCGTTTTTGCGAGATATTCAGGTTTATGCCTTTCCTTATTTCAGGAGATTAGATAAAATACAGCGCTTGAAATTTCAATTTTCATTTGTGATTCTTCACGTATTCGTTTAGAATCGCGTCTCCTTTAGTTTGGACAGATTCCATAGTCCAAACCAACTATAATAGGTAGTGGTTTAATGAAAACTCTCAGCGCTAAGCCAGCTGAGGTTCAACACGACTGGTACGTTGTTGATGCTTCTGGCAAAACTTTAGGTCGCCTTGCGACTGAAATCGCTCGTCGTTTACGCGGTAAGCACAAGACTTCTTATACTCCTCACGTTGACACTGGCGATTATATCGTTGTAATCAATGCTGAAGAAATCACTGTGACTGGTAAAAAGTCACAAGATAAGAAATACTATCGCCACACTGGTTTCCCTGGTGGTATCCGTGAGACTAACTTTGAAAAGTTAATCGCTCACAAACCAGAAGCAGTTCTAGAAAAAGCTGTTAAAGGTATGTTACCTAAAGGTCCTCTTGGTTATGCAATGATCAAGAAAATGAAAGTGTATGCAGGTACTGAGCATCCACACGCTGCTCAACAGCCACAAGTTTTGGACATCTAAGGGATAACAGCACATGGCTACTAATTATGGTACAGGTCGCCGTAAGACCGCAACTGCACGTGTTTTCCTATCAGCTGGTACTGGTAAACTCGTAATTAACAACCGTACTCTTGAACAGTATTTCGGTCGTGAAACTGCTCGTATGGTGGTTAACCAACCTCTTGAGCTGCTTGAAGCAACTGAGAAATATGACCTTTACATCACTGTTGCTGGTGGTGGTATCGGTGGTCAAGCAGGCGCAATCCGTCACGGTATTACTCGTGCATTGATCGCTTCTGACGAGACTTTAAAACCTGCTCTTCGTCAAGCTGGTTTCGTTACTCGTGATGCTCGTGAAGTTGAACGTAAGAAACTTGGTTTACGTAAAGCTCGTAAACGTCCTCAGTTCTCTAAACGTTAATTCGTTTACCGAACCGGACAAAAAAGCCTTGGATTATTCCAAGGCTTTTTTTATAAGTATTCATTTTCAATATTGAAGGATATTTCTGCGGTTATTGTTCATGTATATCTTTACCCCAGACTCCGTCATGGCACCAAAATGATTTACTCAGATAATAATTTGCTACGCCAATAACAATAAATAGCAGGATGATGAGCAGTTTAATAAGCATGCTGTTTTTCTCCAGATATTTTTCTTATAATCTACCTTGGCTCAAGCCGATTGATCTTTGATGCTTGGTGCTTTTTAGGTTGAATTTTAGTATCCTAGTCTATTCATTAGAACTTCATCAGGATTTATGTCAGTCGAAAGCGCGCCTCTTCAAGGAATTACCTTATATAGTCATGCCGATGACTTCCGTTCCCATTGGATTCGCTATGTGCTTGCCGAGAAGCAAATTAAATACAACCTGATTCTGGTAGATACAGATGACGAGGATCTGGCCAGTCTCAATCCTTATAATCAGTTGCCGATGCTGATCGAAAATGAACTCAAATTATTCAATACTTCAATTATTTCTGAATATGTAGATGATCGCTATCGTCAGAATAAACTGTATGCCGATGCGCCGATGCCGCGTGCGGAGCAACGTCAATACATCTGGCGCTTTGAAAATGACTGGCTACAACTGGCCGATATCATGTTACGTCATCCAGACACCCTAGATAAAAAAGCCAAAAACCAGGCACAGAAGCAGTTACAAGATATCCTGACCTCATTGATGCCACTATTCCAGCATTTTCCCTATTTTATGTCTGAACAATTCAGTATTCTGGATTGCATGTTGGCGCCAATTTTTATCCGCCTGAAACAGATGGGCATAGAATTACCGCAGCAGCAATGCCGTCCATTTTATTTATATTGCCAGCGAATTTTCAGCCGTCCTGCCTTTGCAAAATCTATGACATTGCAGGAAAAAAACCGTTATTCAGCACAAATCAAGAACCTGTAGAGAAACATCATGTCCGAACAAGAATTCAACCTTAGCCCTACTCGTCCCTATATGGCACGCGCAATCTATGAGTGGGTTTGCGATAACAATATGACGCCCTACTTGCTGGTCGATGCGACACGTCCAAATACCATGGTTCCTGAGCAGTTTATTAAAGATGGGCAGATTGTGCTGAATATTGTGCCTCATGCGGTACATGCGCTACATATGAGTAATGATGCAATTAGCTTCTCTGCTCGCTTTGGTGGTGTCTCTCGTGATATCTATGTCCCTATGGCAGCCGTACTCGGTATTTACGCACGTGAAAACGGCCAAGGTTTATTCTTTGATCCAAGTGAATATGAACATACACAAACCGATGCAGATGCTTTAAAATCAAGCACTGAAGAAAAACCTGAACAGCCAAAGAAAAAACCAACTTTAAGGTTATTAGATTAAAAAATAATGGAGCAAGTGAATGGCTTTTGATTTAGTACAATATTTTGTTGAACAGATAGAAACTCAAAAGCCTGAGCTTCTAAAAGACCATACGAAAGAAGAAAGACGAAAATATATAACTGAAATTAATGCCTTAACTTTAGGCAAACTGATTACCGAGTGGCGCAACAATCCACAAAAAATTTATAACGAAATTAATCATCCTGATGAATTATATATACTGGAAGTCGTGCGTCATCTGGCCACCCATTCGGAAAACCAGTCAGCTCTGGATCGAACTCAACTAGAACAAAGCACCTCGGAAATTTTCCATTTACAGCTCACTGAATTAAAACAGTTACATGATACCGGCAATCATAATCTTAACAGCATTCAAGAACTGCTCACCGGCCAGATTGAACATTTATCCGGTCAAGCAGATGATTGGGTTTGGACAACAAACAACCTAACAGAACTCAAAGGCTCTAAACCAATTGTACAAGAAGAGCTATCATTGGAGGCATCAATGAAGGAGTTTAATCAAATGGTAAGCCAGAATCATCAGCATCAAGATGTTGAAGACGTCGTTCTTGTAGAAACCCCAACATGGGCAAAGATTGTTGAACCCATCATCGCCATTGCAATTCTTTGGGTATTAATCGCAGCCGTAATGCGCGTATTTGGTTAAAATGAACTGCAATCAAAAACCAGCATTTTGCTGGTTTTTTTATTTGCCAAGATTTATAAGATCGGCCTATCAATTATTTTAGAGCAAACCCAAGATTCAAGATCTCCTATCACTCCTATAAGAACAACCCTCCTAAGAAAGTTTTGATCAGCTTTGAAATATAAATATATTTAAGCACTTCAATAAGTTTGAGAAGCTCTAGTAGTTTCAATATTGCTTATTAAAAGTTCTTAAAAATCCCGCACACAAAAAAACACCCCCCTGCTTATGCAGGGGGGTGTTTCGAATAATGAGCTGGCGATGACTTACTCTCACATGGGTAACCCCACACTACCATCAGCGCAAAGAGGTTTCACTTCTGAGTTCGGGAAGGGATCAGGTGGTTCACTCTTGCTATTGT
>NZ_VPEC01000023.1:0-56248 GCF_013417355.1 Acinetobacter sp. YH12255 | reverse complement strand
CTTAAACATTTTCGGATATTAACAGAACGCTATAGAAATAGACGGAAACGCTTTGGTCTAAGAATGAATTTAATTGCTGGAATGGTGAATTGGATGCTCTTAAATTAACTTTCGCAAGAGATCTATTAAATGCGCGTCTGGCCCAGCTGCAACAACAGCTTAAAGCCCAACAAGCAGATAAGAAGCCAGTTAATTAAAAGTTACACATGACGATTTATTGGGATGAGTGAACATTGAATACACTCTATCCTCAAGGGGTAAAACATGCTGATTTATGTGATTCCATTAGTGATATTGATCATCGTATTAATTGTCGTCAAAAAACGACAAGATGCTCAAGAATCAGATAAAGCAAAAACTAAAACTGTAAAAGCGAAAAAACCTGGCTCTGCTTCAAAAACTGCCCCACAAAAAACCAAAGTAGTTGAGCCAGTCGGGGTCGCAAAAAAATCAGCAACGCCATTATCCGCAGAAACGCGTAAAAAAATTGAAGGCCTGATTCAGGAACGTAATTTTTTTGCGGCCGAAGCTCAGATTAACCAGGCATTGAATCGCGACAATTCCCAGCATGAGCTCTATCTGCTGTTGTTAGATATTCATATCTTACAGAAAGATGAGTTTGCGATTTCACAACTGCTCAACCATATCCGTTCTTTAAATTTAGATGAGATTCTGGCGCAAGCTGAAGCCAAACAGCGTGAATTTGATCAATCTTTATCTGCTGTTCAAGATACGATTGATTTCCCAAGTGCACAGCTTAAAACTTCATCTGTACAGGAAACCTCGGCATCTTCCGATGCCTTTGCTGATCTGGTCGCTCCCGCTCCTTCAAATGAGCAGGCATTTGAACAGTTGCAACAAGAGTTTCAACCAAGCAAGCCAGCTCCAGCAATTGAGCCTGTTGCGGATATTCAGCCACTTGAATTTAATTTTGAACCGACAACTACGCCGGTCATAGCGCCAAAATCTGAAGAAACTCCGGTACCTGCTGTAGATTTTGAATTTCAAGATACTTCATCTGCTGTTGTGCAAACTACACCTACGGCAGCAACAGAAACTGCACCTGTTTTAGATTTTAAACTGGAATTGCAGCAGGCTGCTCCAGTAGAAACAGCGCCTGCTGTATCTGAAGAGATCAAGCCTCTGGATTTCTCATTTTCTATAGGAACTCCAGCGCCTGTCGCCGAAAAAACCTCAGAACCAGCAATTGAGTTTGATCTGTCTAGTCTTTCTGCTGCTGCACCTGTGAGTGAATCTGCGACACAGACAGACCTTTCATCAGGCCTAGACTTTAAATTAGATCATGCAGAAACTAAACCTGCTGCAACAGGTGTTACTTTCGACATTCCTGCTACATCAGTTCAAACAGCCACAGACCAGCATGATCCACTGGTACAATCTTTCCCGGAATTACTGGACATCAATGAGGCCAGTCTGAATCTGGATCTTGCGCAGCAATATATTCAGCTCGGTGCCTATGTTGCCGCACGTGAGATCATTGCAGAGCGAGAAGCTGAATGTACGGCCGAGCAACAGCAACGCGCAGAGCAATTACTGAATCAAATCGCATCTTGATGCATTTCGATTTACACTAAAGCAGTCAAGGGTTGGCTGCTTTTTTTATGATGAAAAATATTGCATTAATTTATATGGGTGGCACATTCGGCTGTGTCGGCGATCCACTTGCCCCGATGTCTGCGGATTTATTTATTCCCAAGCTCGAACAGATACTCGCAGACCAATATTTCGTTGAATGCCATCGCGCACCAGCCATTAAAGACAGTAGTGCCTGTACAGCAGCGGACTGGCTGCAATTGGTGCAGTTTATTCAAGAACTACAATCTCGAAAGATCCAATATTTTGTGATTATTCACGGTACAGATACGCTGAGTTATGCCAGTGCAGTCCTAGCACATTTTCTCGGCAACTCGGCACATGTGGTACTGACTGGTAGTCAATATCCGCTGCTGAATGCTCAGGGCAATAAGCAGCGCGAATTTAGTGATGCGCTGGATAATCTGAGATTCGCCCTAGATTCTGTCAGCATGTGTACCGCAGGGGTCTATCTGGCTTTTCATCATCAACTAATGCATGCCCAGACGGCACTCAAACAGCATACCACCGAGTTAAATGCCTTCTCAGGTCTTGAGGCCAATATTACAATCCAGGCCAGTCAGCAGTGTTATCAAGTCAAAGCTGAAGATATTAGGAAAGCCGCTGGATTTAACTGCATGAGTATCATGATGCAACCGATTGATCTGGCCCAGCAACTGAACAACCTGCACAGCTTATTAGCCAGACCACCGCATTTTTTATTTCTGCAAGGTTTTGGCACGGGTAATCTCGCTGTCAATGAGGCCCTGATCGCACTCATTGATCAACTCTATGACCAAGGCTGTCTCTCTGTACTGACCACCCAGGTGCCTTTTGGCGCGACAGATCAGCGCTATGCCATTGCAGAATGGGTCAATCACTGCAAAATTCTGCTGAATGAAAGTTATGGCCATGCGGATCTGTATGCAAAAGCACTGAAAATGTATTTACAATATGACACTGTAGAGCAATGGCATCGTCATTGGTACGATCAATAAGGTTTTGAGGTCATTATGCAGCGTTTTGCGGTGGGAATTGAGTTTTGTGGGATGCATTATCGAGGATGGCAGACTCAACAGCCGGGTGTTGCAAGTGTGCAGGAAACCATTGAAAAGGTACTGAGCCGGGTTGCCGATCAACCGATTAGCCTACATGGTGCCGGACGTACCGATGCGGGGGTACATGCGACCAATATGGTGGCACATTTTGATAGCGATGCCATTCGTTCTGAACGTGGCTGGCTGATGGGTTGCAATAGCCAGTTGCCCAAAGATATCTCGATTCAGTGGATCAAAGAGATGGATCACAGCTTCCATGCCCGCTTTAAGGCTCAGGCACGCCGTTACCGCTATGTGGTCTATAATCATCCTGTGCGACCTGCATTGCTGCATAAACAGGTCACCCATGTCTATGCTTCACTCGATATTGAACAGATGATGCTGGCTGCGAAAAAGTTTGAAGGTACACATAATTTTGAAAGCTTCCGTGCTGCAGCCTGCCAATCCAATCAACCGGTACGCCATGTCAGCCATTGCCGTCTGATTCAGCATGGTCAATATCTGGTACTGGATATTCAGGCCGATGGCTTTCTGCATCATATGGTGCGTAATATCATGGGCTGCCTACTGGAAATTGGTCAGGGCATGTATGCTGCCGATCATATTGATAGTATTTTCGCGGCCGAAGACCGCAAAGCTGCTGGCGTGACTGCGCCTGCCGATGGTTTATATTTTATTCATGCCGACTATCCGGAGCAGTTTGAATTGCCTAAATTACCGTTGGGGCCGCATTGGCTGAATCTGCCGGAATAATTTTTAAATTTTTTAGAATATTTACCTCCCCTAACTCCTTCTGAAAGGAGGGGAATTCCTCCCTTTTTAAAGGGAGGTTAGGAGGGATTTTTAACGCTGCTTGCGTTTCCGATATTCCACTGGCGTTTCATTGGTCCAGCGTTTAAAGGCACGATAAAACGTACTTGGTTCCGAGAATCCGGTCAGATAGACAATTCTTTCAACACTTTCAGTGGTACTCGCCAGCAAACGCTTGGCCAGACGACAACGATAATCCGACAGAATCTGTTGAAAGCTGGTATGTGCTTCACTCAGTTGTGTTCTTAAGCGACGTGGCGTGATGTTTAGCTGTGCAGCTACAGTTTCCAGTGTGGTTTCGCCACTTTCCAAAGTAGAGCCAATCGCTCGACGAACTTCACCGACCAGATCATAACGCGCCAGTTCCTGCAGTTTTTCAATTGCCAGCTGCTCATGTAATTGTAAAAGCTCTGGTTCAGCCTGCCACAGTGGAAACTCTAGAATACTTGGGTCGAAATAAAGTCGGGTTTCTTTTTGACCTAAGCTGACCGGACACTCATAAACCCGGAAATATTCCTCGTCAGGAGCACCTTTGGAAAAATTAAAATCGATATAAATCAGTTCAAAACGTCCTTCGGTAATAAATTTGAAGAAACGCAGTACACCCGACATGGCACACTCGGTAAAATGACGATTGACCAGACTTTCAGCAAAAGGCTGCTCGCCATTGGTTAAATAGCAGCGATCATCTTCAATCACCAACTTGGCAGCAAAGGCATCGCTGATCAGTCGTTGATAGGCCAAGGCACGTTTCAGTCCCTCACCAAAATTTTCAGATGAAACAAACAGGTGTTCAATCACCTGACCACGATACAGTGGTAAATGTTCGCCCAGATGCAAACCAATATCCGGGTCCTTACTGACTTCTTCAGCTGCCACCCAAAAGGCATACTGGGCACTCAGCGGCGTACGGTCATTGGCCTCGACCTGATTTAAAGCAACTCCTGCTTTGGTCAAAAGTTCTTCTGTCGGCAAACCCGCACGACGAATCGCCTGATAGCCCAAACGCAATACGACTGATGCATCCGTTAGCTGACTCACTCAAAAGCCTTCCTTGTATGTACTTCATTTATACTTAAAAAGATTAATTTTAGATTAACTGCGATTGACCAAACTGACAACAGAAACCGACATTTTTTTAGTTAAAAAGTTTATCCTGATCGTTCGCTTATTTTACTGACAGATGATCAGTCTAACACCCGTTTCACCTTGTATTTTGCAAAAAAATTGACTATAATTTGCGCCTTTCCAATTTATTCATTCAGGTAGGCTATGGCCAATAAAGAGGAACTCATCGAGTTCGAAGGCGTTGTCACCGAGACGCTTCCTAATACTATGTTCCGTGTACGTTTAGAGAACGGTCACGAAGTGATTGCCCACATCTCTGGTAAAATGCGTAAACACTATATCCGTATTTTAACTGGCGACAGTGTAAAGGTTGAAATGACACCTTATGATTTGACCAAAGGTCGTATCACCTATCGTGCACGCTAAGTTTTAGCGCAAGCAAAAGCCACTTTTAGTGGCTTTTTTATTGCTTTAATTTTTTATTGAAAAATAAAATAATTTGACACTGAACTATAAACTCACGACTATTCATTTAATTAAAATAACATGTCTAAAACTATGAATATGAAGTGCTTAGTCCTGCTGTGCAGCTTAATCCTCGTCGCCTGTGCCACAGGCGGCAAACATCACCTAAATCAGTCGCTACAACACTATGTCGGTCAAAATGCAGCACAGGTTCGCAGCCAGCTTGATCTGAGTGCAATGGGATTTAAAACCGCCCAGCAACCGATTCAGACAGCAGAGTTTCTCAGCTACACTATTTTTCGGGACATGAATATTCCGATGGGTACACCGAATATTAGTCAGAGTATTTCGATCGGTGTACCAATGCCTACGCCCTCAAATGGCGGTTATAACATCGAGATGAAATGCCAAATCCGGTTTGAGCTGAAAGATGAAATTATCCAATCCGTTCGCTATAGCGGCAGGGCTTGTTAAGCTGTCATCCTGTAGTCCAATTTCTTTGATGGATTGATGTTGAGCTAGCTCTCGCCCCCATCTGTACCGCGTGTCAAATTACAACAATACCAATCACACTTCCTGCCTACACTATTGATGAGTCGTTCCTGGGCAGGAGTGAAATGATGCGATTTTCCTATCTCCAACTATCGCTCGGTATTTTGGCCAGTGTTTTAATAGCGGGCTGTGCACATTCCCCCAATATGGGCCAATCTGAACGCGAAGCCTATTTGCAGCAGTTTATTGGACAAAGCAGCCAGCTGATCGATCAAACTCTGGATCTGAAACGTTTAGGTTATCAGCAGGTCAGTGGGCCTGAACTCAGTGCCCAGCAATTAAGCTATGTGGTACAGCGCCCTGTTGCAATTCCTTTGCCTGTAGCACAGTTTCCGGCAGCAGGCGGTGCTGTACCTATTCCGGTTCCTGTGAGTCCTTCAGGTGGCTATGACGTCAATCTGCAATGTAAGATCACCTTCTTACTCAAAGATAATATTGCAACCGCAGTTCGTACTACAGGTCGAACCTGCTAACCTGAGCTAGATACGAGAAATCTGACATAAAAAAACGCAGCTCAAGGCTGCGTTTTTTAATCAGTTTTTAAATCGAAACAAACTTAGTTTAATGCAGCAACCACTGCCTGACCCATTTCAACTGTACCGACTTTCTGCATGCCTTCAGACATAATATCTGCTGTACGCAAGCCTTGATCCAAAACATTGCCTACGGCATCTTCAATCGCTTTGGCCGCAGCTTCTTCACGGAAGGTGTAGCGTAGCATCATCGCAACAGACAAAATTGTGGCCAATGGGTTCGCCAGGTTTTGGCCCGCAATATCAGGGGCTGAACCATGACAAGGCTCATACATACCTTTAGCATTTTCATCTAGCGAGGCTGATGGCAACATGCCGATTGAACCGGTAAGCATCGCTGCTTCGTCAGACAAGATATCACCGAACAGGTTAGAGGTGACAATCACATCAAACTGTTTTGGCGCGCGCACCAGTTGCATCGCAGCATTGTCGACATACATATGTGACAAGTTAATTTCTGGATACTGTTCTTTTTTCAACGCAGTAACCGTCTGTTTCCACAGCTCTGTTACTTCAAGTACGTTGGCTTTATCCACTGAACAGACTTTAGCACCGCGCAGCTTCGCCATTTCAAAGGCAACTTTGGCAATGCGTTTGATTTCAGATTCTGAATACACATCCGTGTTATAACCTTGCTTCTCGCCATTTTCCAATTCACGGATCCCACGTGGCTGACCGAAATAAATACCACCCGTCAATTCACGCACGATCAGGATATCCAGACCTGCCACGATTTCAGGTTTCAGGCTTGAAGCATCAGCCAATTGTGGATAGAGAATCGCTGGGCGCAAGTTGGCAAACAGGTTCAGTTCGCTACGTAATTTTAATAAACCGCGTTCCGGACGGATTGAGCGCTCGATCGTATCCCATTTTGGCCCGCCGACGGCGCCCAATAAAATTGCATCGGCTTTTTTGGCCTGTTCCGAGGTCACTTCAGGATATGGTGAACCGTGGGCATCAATTGCCGCACCACCGAGTAAACCCTGTTCCCATGTCAAATCGAGATTAAATTTTTCATTTACACGATCCAGTACCTGCTCTGCCGCTTTGACAATTTCAGGACCGATGCCATCACCAGCTAAAATCAAAATTTGTTTAGACATGAGATTTTCCGTTTAAAGCGTCAGATTCAGACCTGACAAAGGTTAAATTTTCTTTTCTACAAACTCTGCAATGCCGTTGACCACATTATAAGGTTTGCAAAAACGACGAATGGTTTTTTGCTCTTGCAATAAATCCACGCAAAGCGGATCAGGTGCAGAGGCATTTAATAAACTGCTGCTACGCGCACTACGGTCGCGGAACATTTTCAAGGTATAAGTTTTGTTGGCCTGAAAGCGATGAAACACATGTAAAATTTCCGCTTTATCCTTACTGATTGGATAAAAACGGACGACTAATTCATGCTGTCCTGCGGGTACTGACAAGTAAATCGGATTGGCCTGACTTAAATTCTTAGCCTGCAAACGTACCAGTTTTTGCTTTCGCGCCTCATTACTGAGGCGGCCATTGTCGTTATTGACAATGATGGTCTGGTTTAAGCGCTCGAACTGGCAATCCGATGTTCCTTTACAGTAAATCAGGGCATTGTTTTTGCTTTCGGCATTTTCTTTGGCATGTTTGAGCTTCATGGTATCGATGCTTTGACATGCAGTCATCAGCACCGACACCATACTTAAAGCAAGCCACTGTTTCCAATAATTCGCCATAATGTCTGTCTTACCCAATCAAAAAATCCAATAATCTTCCGATATTAGCAAGGGCATCGCAGTCATGCTATGACAATTTTCGCTGATTTAGCCCTGAATTTCGGCAAATACCCATGGACGTGATTGTTTGGTTTTTTCCTCATAAGCACGAATGTCATCCGCAGCTTGTAAAGTTAAACCAATATCATCCAGACCATTTAACAGGCAATGCTTACGAAATGGATCGACTTCAAATTGAAAGCTTTCACCATTTGGTGTGCGTACTTCTTGTGCGTTCAAATCGATGGTGAGTTGATAACCTTCAGTTGCAAAGCATTCTTTGAATAACTGATCAACAATCTCTTCAGACAAAATCACAGGCAACATGCCATTCTTAAAGCTGTTGTTATAGAAAATGTCGGCATAGCTTGGTGCAATCACGGTACGGAAACCGTATTCTTCCAATGCCCATGGCGCATGTTCACGACTAGAACCACAACCAAAGTTGGCGCGTGAAATCAAAATGCTCGCGCCTTGATAGCGAGGTTGGTTTAATGCAAAATCCTTGTTTAAAGGTCGTTTTGAGTTGTCTTGACCCAAATAGCCTTCATCCAGATAACGCAATTCATCAAATAAATTCGCACCAAAACCACTACGTTTGATCGATTTCAAAAACTGTTTTGGAATAATTAAATCGGTATCGACATTGGCCCGGTCTAATGGTGCAACGATACCTTGTTCAACGGTATATTTTTTCATTGTCTTTATTCCTAAAGAATGTCATCACTTTAAATCTCCCCTAACCCCCTCTTTATTAAAGAGGGGAACTTCCTCCTTTTCTAAAAGGGGGACTGAGGGGGATTTTTAGAAACTACGCACGTCAACAAAGTGACCGGCAATTGCCGCGGCGGCTGCCATTGCAGGGCTGACCAGATGCGTACGACCGCCATTGCCCTGACGACCCTCAAAGTTACGGTTAGACGTCGATGCACAATGCTCGCCCGGTTGTAACTTGTCAGCATTCATTGCCAGACACATTGAACAACCTGGTTCACGCCATTCAAAGCCGGCTTCTACAAACACTTTATCTAGGCCTTCAGCTTCTGCCTGGGCCTTGACCAGACCCGAACCCGGAACCACCATCGCCTGCTTGATGCTTGCCGCGACTTTACGACCTTTGATCACTTCAGCCGCAGCACGGATATCTTCAATACGCGAGTTGGTGCATGAGCCAATAAAGACACGGTCTAATTGAATTTCAGCCAAGGCCTGACCGGCATTTAAACCCATATATTGATAAGCACGGTTCCAGTCATTGCGTTGTACTTCGTCTTTGGCTTGTTGCAAAGTTGGTACTGCCTGAGACACTGGAATCACCATTTCAGGAGAGGTTCCCCAAGACACTTGCGGCTCGATCTCTTCGCCTTGCAAGACCACAACTGTATCAAAGTGTGCATCTTCATCCGAATGTAAGGTATTCCAATACACTACGGCCTGATCCCACTGTTCTGCAGTCGGTGCATAAGGACGGCCTTTAACATATTCGATGGTTTTGTCATCGACAGCGACCATACCTACGCGTGCACCGGCTTCGATTGCCATATTACACACGGTCATACGACCTTCAATCGACATGTCACGGAACACCTGACCGCCAAATTCAATCGCATGACCAGTACCCCCTGCTGTACCAATCTTGCCGATAATCGCCAAGACCACATCTTTCGGTGTCACGCCCTGACCCAACTGACCGTCAACGCGTACCAACATGTTTTTCATCTTCTTTTGAACCAGGCATTGGGTCGCCAATACATGTTCAACTTCTGAAGTACCGATACCATGCGCCAAACAACCGAAAGCACCATGGGTCGCAGTATGTGAATCACCACAGACCACGGTCATGCCCGGCAAGGTTAAACCTTGCTCAGGCCCAACCACATGCGCAATCCCCTGACGGATATCATTAATATCAAATTCAACAATATTAAAGGTCTTGCAGTTGTCGTCCAAGGTTTGTACCTGAATGCGCGAAGTTTCATCTTCAATGCCGGCAACACCCTGTTCACGCTCTTTTTTCGAGGTGGGTACGTTATGATCTGGTGTAGCAATGTTTGCGCTTAAACGCCATGGCTTGCGCCCGGCGAGTTGTAAACCTTCAAATGCCTGTGGCGACGTTACTTCATGTAATAAGTGACGGTCAATGTACAGTAAGGCAGAACCATCATCACGTTGTGTTACTAAATGGTCATCCCACAATTTATCATATAATGTTTTTGCTGTTTGGGTTGCGCCTGCCATGTCGATGTACTCCACTGGACTGGGTAAATTCTTGCTCTGATTTTGATTATATCGCTGCTGTCACATAAATCTAATTTATCATTTTTATTAGTTAAAAAACTTTTTGGAATCTTTCAAAAGCTGAATAAAATCATGATTTCGCTGCATTCCCATAAATCTACTTTTCCGATCAATTTATTAAAAATATTCGTTTTTACAAATTAAATGAGAATTATTATTATTCCTGCATAGACAGAGATTTATATTTTGAGGAACTTCGACATGGCACATATCCAACGTTTTGTAGACAATAATCAGCGTATGTTTAAAAAGACCTTCAGCTATTACATTATGCACATCACGGTGGCGATGATTGTCGGTTATTTGGTGACTGGCAGTTTGGCCATGGCAATTGCCTTAAGTTTATTGGAACCCACAGTACAGGCAGTTGCGTTCTTCTTCCACGAAAAAATCTGGGAGCGTAATATCGAACAGCAGAATGAGGACATCACCGCCTGATCTTTTCTGTCGATGTTCCTGACCAAAGACCATCTCACCCAAGAGGGTCTTTTTTTGACGCTATTTAAATCCCAAGGCTTTGAAAATGTTTAGTAATGCAGCAATGCAATAGAAACAAGCGAATTATGCTTTGATTTATTCTTAAAAAATAACAATAATATAATTACACATAAAAATTCTTTATAGGTGATTAAGATGAATCTCGCAGCTTTTGAAGCCTTCGTAAAAGTCATGGAAACTGGTTCGATTTCTCTGGCCGCAGATCAGCTTTTTATTACCCAGCCTGCCGTCACCAAACGTATTCACAGTCTGGAAGAATATTTTGGGGTCAAACTGTTTGAATCCGCCGGACGTGGTGTACAAGCCACCCATGCCGCGCATTCGCTATTGCCTAAAGTGAAAAACTGGCTGAATGAACTCGGTGATATTCATTATACCTTGAGCCATGAACAGGGTCAGGTACAGGGAAAATTGAAAATCGGCACCAGTCATCATATTGGCCTGCATCATCTTCCGAGTCATTTGCGCCGTTATGTACAGGAATATCCGGATGTAAGGCTGGATGTACATTTTGTCGATTCCGAGCAGGCGCATGAACAGGTGATTGCTGGCGATCTGGAACTGGCATTTTTAACCTTGCCGCCACGGGGTGATGCGCGTCTGAATTACGTGACCATCTGGAATGATCCTCTGGTCTTTGTGGTGGCACCGTTTCATCCGCTGGCGCAGCAAAAAAATCTGTGTCTGGAAGATTTACTCGACTACCCGAGCCTATTGCCCTCATCACAGACCTATACTTCGCAGATCACCTTGGCCGAATTTGAAAAACAGGGTATTAAACCGAAAGTCAGCATGAGCAATAATCCGCTGGAATCAATCCGCATGCTGGTATCCATTGGTCTCGGCTGGTCTGTGCTGCCAAAAACTCTGGTCAATCACGATCTGCATCAGCTGGATATCAATCTGGAAATGAACCGCCGGCTGGGCATGGTCTGGCATCCGGGTCGTACTCAGTCCAAAGCGGCGCAAGCTCTGGTTCAACTCATGCAAAGTAGTTCCCTGCCTCTTTAATTCATTTCTAAAAATGCTGCATTCAAAACAGTGCAGCATTTTGTTACCTAAATACACCCATCTGGGGATTTCTTTCGCGTATTTTTAAGATAAATCTATTCTTTTGCGATGCAGAGGAATACTTAAAATTATTCGATGGAGCCTGACGGATGCAGCTCGATTCTCCCCTAAAACCCCTCTCTCAAGATAAAACAAATACCAGCAGCCTATGGCTTTCGGCCAAACCGATGCTGTTGCCTACCCCTGCGCTTGATTTTGCCGACGAACAAACAGCGCGACACAGCCTGCGTGACTACTTCCTGAATACCTTTGATACCTATGAGCAGTTATTTGAATGCCTCAAGCATGAAGATGCTTTTTTTATCAAGCCAATTAATTTGCGTCATCCGCTGATTTTTTATTTTGGTCATACCGCGACTTTTTTTGTCAATAAACTGCTGCTGAGCAAACTCATTACTGAACGTCTGAATCCGCATTTTGAAAGTATTTTTGCGATCGGGGTTGATGAAATGAGTTGGGATGATCTGGATGAAGTGCATTATGACTGGCCGACTGTGCAGGCAGTCCGGGATTATCGACATCAGGTACGCGCGCTGATTCTGAACATTGTTGAGCATGCCCCGCTGAATCTGCCCTTAAACTGGCACAATCCGTGGTGGACGCTGATTATGGGCATCGAACATGAACGGATTCATCTGGAAACGTCATCGGTGCTGATTCGTCAGCATGCTTTAGAACATGTACACCAGCATCCGCAGTGGCGTGCCAATATCATTACCGGCATTGCCCCGGAAAATAGTTTGATTGCTGTGCCTGAAGGCCAGGTACATCTACAGAAAGATTTTAACCATCCTTTTTATGGCTGGGACAATGAATACGGCCAGCATGAAGCCGAAGTTGCAGCCTTTGAAGCTGCAAAATATCTGGTGTCGAATCAGGAGTTTCTGGCCTTTGTCGAAGCAGATGGCTACCAGACCGGACACTACTGGAGTGAAGAAGGCTTAGGCTGGCTGCAATTTTCACAAGCGACTCATCCGTGTTTTTGGTGCAAGACTGAACTCGGCTGGTCACTGCGCCTGATGCTGGAAGAAGTCCCCATGCCCTGGGATTGGCCGGTAGAAGTAAATTATCATGAAGCCAAAGCCTTTTGTCAGTGGAAATCGCAACAGCTTGAAAAAACCATCCGCCTGCCCACCGAAGATGAATGGTATCGCCTGTATGCGGTTTCAGACCTGGATCCAGATTTACCCAGTCCTGAACAGGCCAATATCGAATTGAAATATGGCACCAGTTCCTGCCCGGTCGATCATTTTCAGCAGGGCGATTTCTATGATATTCAGGGCAATGTCTGGCAATGGACTGAAACGCCAATCTATCCGTTTCATGGCTTTCAGGTGCATCCTCTTTATGATGATTTTAGCACCCCGACCTTTGATGGACGGCATAATATTATTAAAGGTGGCTCCTGGATTTCAGCAGGCAATGAAGCCCTGCACAGCGCACGTTATGCTTTTAGACGGCATTTCTTTCAACACGCTGGCTTCCGCTATGTCGCCTCTGATCAAGCCTTGCAACAGTTTCCTTCACAGTATGAAAGTGACCAGTTGGTGTCTCAATATCTGGAGTTTCAGTACGGCGCCGAATACTTTGGCATCGCCAATTTTGCCAAAACATTGGTGCAGCTGGCACAGCCGTATTTCCGGGAAACTGCATGTAAAAGTGCTCTGGATATTGGCTGTGCTACTGGCCGCGCCAGCTTTGAACTGACACACTATTTTGATCAGGTCACCGGTCTGGATTTTTCTGCACGCTTTATTCAGCAAGCCGTCTTTCTGGCCCAAGGTCACCGAATCCGTTATCAGCTCCCCGTAGAAGGTGAATTAAGCGAAGAGAAAATCTGCTCGCTTAAGGATTTCGCTTTGGATCGGCTTGCCTCTAAAGTGGAATTTTTTCAGGCCGATGCCTGTAATCTGAAAGCACATTTTATTGGCTATGATTTTATTCTGGCGGCCAATCTAATTGACCGGCTGCATCATCCCAAAGACTTTTTGATGCAGATCCATCAACGGATAAATATGGGTGGAATTCTACTGCTCAGTTCGCCTTATACCTGGCTGGAAGAACATACTGCACGTGATGAATGGCTGGGCGGGTTCAAGCAGGCAGACAGAGAGGTCACTACACTGGAGGGAATCTCGGAAATATTAAAGGCTCATTTTGAGCTGGTGACCCAGCCCCAGGATGTGCCTTTTGTTATTCGTGAAACCGCCAGAAAATATCAACATAGCTTGTCACAAGTCAGCATCTGGCGACGCACTCACTAAAGCCTTCAAGCTAAAAAAGCCAATCATTCGATTGGCTTTTATTTCATCCTTCACTGGTTGAGTTTTCATGCAGGGATTCATTGAGTTGATCCACCACAATGGCCCATGAACCATCAGATGCAATTTTTTCGGTTAAAAACTGACGTTGTGCTTCTGACCAGTACGGTGCATCGAGCAAAGTCAGATCTTTATGCAGTTGATGTTCGTGAATAAACTTTTCAATGCCTTCCTGAGTGGCATCCAAGCCAAGCTGCTGAAACAGATGTGTCATACGCGGTCGAACGTGAGTCATAGCATTACACCTCAAACTTTTCCATTATTTTCATGTCCTGTTTTTTGAGCATAACATGTCCGAGGCAAGCGGACTGTGAAAAAACATTAACACTTATATTGAATTCGGGCAGATAAAAAAGCACAACCGAAGTTGTGCTGGATCAATCAGATGGATAAAATGCAATCAGTTAAATCGACCAGTCCTGTATATTCCAGCCCTGCGCTTTGGCTAAAACTTCAAGGCGGTCATCCGGATTCACTGCAATGGCATGATCGGCATATTCCAGCAAGAAACGGTCATTAATCGAATCTGAATAGGCCCAAGACTCGGTCACATCGCGACCTTGCAGCCACTGTTCCAGACGCACCAGCTTGCCTTGTTGATAACACGCGGTATTGATCACTTTTCCGGTATATTTGCCATCGAGTACTTCAGCATTGGTGGCAATAATTTCAGTAATGCCGAATTCACGAAAAATTGGTGCAGTAATAAAATCCGAAGTCGCGGTAATCCCGACCAGAGCATGACCGGCGTCTTTATGCCGTTGAATGGCCTTAAAACCTTCTGGACGCATTTGCGGGCGAATCACCTTTTGCATAAACAGCTGGTGCAACTCGGTTAAATAAGCATGCTCATGTTGAGTCAGAAACTGGAACACAAATTCATTATAGGCATAGGGGTCTAACTGACCTTTTTTATAGTCGTCATAGAACTTGTCATTCATGGCACGATGCTGCACCGGATCGACCAGACCCTCGCTGACCAGAAACTCTCCCCAAGAATGATCCGAATCCGTGTTTAACAAGGTGTGATCGAGATCAAATAGCGCCAATTTCATGAAAATACTCGTAAAAACTGAAATTTAAGAAAAAAATTGTAAATCTATCTCCGCTAGTCGATAGAAATTCGTTAAGATCATAGCAATTTTAACATTTTTAAACTTTGCTTTTTTCGAGTTGGATAAAGAAATAACGCTCCCCGATGGCAAAGGTATAAATTAAACAATTTTTAGGTAGCCAAATGATCGACTCTGAGGGTTTCCGACCAAATGTCGGGATCATTTTGGCAAACGATGCTGGACAAGTTTTATGGGCAAAACGCATTGGTCATAATGCATGGCAATTTCCACAAGGAGGTATCCAATATGGAGAAACCCCTGAGCAGGCACTCTATCGTGAGCTGAGAGAAGAAGTTGGCTTATTGCCCGAACACGTCCAGATCATCGCGCAAACCAAAGGCTGGTTGCGCTATCGTTTGCCGCATCGATACATACGACCGGACTCCGATCCGGTGTGCATCGGTCAAAAACAAAAGTGGTTTTTACTCAAACTTACGGCCCCCGTTCAGCATATTCAGTTGAATCTGTCTGATCCGCCGGAATTTGATCAATGGCAATGGGTCAGTTACTGGTATCCATTAGGTCAAGTCGTGAATTTCAAACGTGATGTTTATCGCAAAGCCCTGGTGGAGTTGTGTCAGCAGCTGCCCCAGCAAAAACCTTAAAAAATCGCATAAATCATGCAGATTTTTTGGTCGGCTATTGTTATAAATAAACGTATCACTGAAATTCTGAATAGACGGAGCAGACCTTATGTCGAATATGCAACTGGACACGTTGAGACGTATTGTTCAAGAGATCAATGCATCTGCCAGTTTGCATGAATCCCTCGATATCATGGTCAAGCATGTCGCAGACGCCATGCATGTCGATGTCTGCTCTATTTACCTTCTGGATGAACGTAACCAGCGTTATCTGCTGATGGCTTCCAAGGGCCTGAAGGCTGAGTCCGTAGGTCACGTATCGTTACAGACTGGCGAAGGTTTGGTGGGTCTGGTCGGCCAGCGTGAAGAAATTGTCAATCTGGACAATGCACCCAAACATGAACGCTTCCTGTTCCTGCCTGAAACCGGTGAAGAGCTGTATAACTCTTTTCTGGGCGTCCCGGTGATGTACCGCCGTAAGGTCATGGGTGTGCTGGTGGTTCAGAATAAAGAATCTCAGGATTTCTCTGAAGCCGCCGAATCATTTCTGGTCACACTGTGCGCGCAGCTCTCTGGCGTGATTGCCCATGCCCATGCGGTGGGCAATATTGATGTCTTCCGCAAGCCAAATAACCTGCCTGCCTATAAAACCTTTCAGGGTGTGTCCGGTTCAGGCGGGATTGCTCTGGGTCGTGCCGTGATTCTCTACCCGCCAGCAGATCTGGCCGCCGTTCCCGATCGTGAAGCCGATGACATCAGCGAAGAACTACAATTATTAGACAGCGCCCTCAACTCCGTCCGTGAAGAAATCCAGTCGCTCGATGACAAGATGCAGGATGCGCTGATGGCCGAAGAACGCGCCCTCTTTAGCGTATTCTTGCGGATGCTGGATGAAAATGCCCTGCCGGCAGAAATCAAGGCGCTCATTCGGGAAGGCCATTGGGCACAGGGTGCAGTGCGCATCGTGATTGATAGTCATGTGGCACAGTTTGCCCAGATGCAGGATGATTATTTACGTGAACGGGTGGCAGACTTAAAAGACTTGGGCCGCCGTATTCTGGCGCGTTTACAGGAAGCTGATGCCAGTCATCGTGAGCTGACCGATGAGAGTATTCTGATAGGGGAAGAGATTTCCACTGCAGCTCTGGTTGAACTGCCAGTGGATAAAATTGCTGCGATTGTCACCACTGAAGGTGCCATGAACTCGCATATGGTAATTGTGGCACGTGCCCTCGGCATTCCGACTGTGGTCGGTGTGACTGAACTGCCAATTAATACCCTGGATGATGTAGAAATGATCGTTGATGCGCATCAAGGCCGGGTCTTCATCAATCCGCCACGGCGTTTGCGCAGTCGCTATAAAGAAATTCAAAAAGAAGAAGAACAGATCGCCAAAGATCTGCGTCAGTACGAAACCAAAGATGCGATTACCCCGGATGGGGTAGCGGTAAAACTGTACGTCAACACCGGCCTGATGATCGATGTGGTCCGTGGCGTGCAACGTGGTGCCAAAGGCGTTGGTTTATACCGTTCTGAAATTCCATTTATGCTACGCGACCGCTTCCCGGGCGAAGAAGAACAGCGCGCGATTTATCGCCAGCAACTCACTCATTTTGCCAATAAACCGGTAGTGATGCGTACCCTGGACATTGGGGCAGACAAAGACCTGCCGTATTTTTCGATTGAAGAAGAAAATTCGGCACTGGGCTGGCGTGGCATTCGTTTTACCCTGGATCATCCGGAAATTTTTTCTTCACAAATTCGCGCCATGCTTAAAGCCAGTATCGGACTGAATAACCTGCATATTCTGTTGCCGATGGTGACCAGTGTCAGTGAGGTTGAAGAAGCCCTCTATTTACTGGAACGTGATCATGCGGCGATTCAGGAAGAAGAACAGGTCAAAGTGAACAAGCCAAAACTCGGCATCATGGTGGAAGTGCCGAGTGTGCTGCATCAGATTGATGAGTTTTCCGAACTGGTCGATTTCTTCTCGGTTGGCTCTAACGATTTGACTCAATATCTTTTGGCAGTCGATCGCAATAATCCGCGGGTTGCCAATGTCTATTCACATTTACATCCTGCCGTACTGCGTGCCCTGACCCGTCTGGTGCAGGACTGTCATCGTAATGAAAAACCGGTCAGTATCTGCGGTGAAATGGCAGGTGATCCGCTGTCTGCGGTTTTGCTCATGGCCATGGGCTTTAATACCCTGTCAATGAGTTCGAGTAATATCCTGAAGGTACGTAAAACCATTTGTCACGTGCCGATGAGTGATGCACAGGAATTGCTACAGCATGTGTTAAAAATGGACAATCCACTGATGGTAAAAAGCTGGCTGGAATATTATTTCAGAACCCATGGTTTGGGTGATATGGTGAAATCAGCCACGCGTATGGTGAGTGCCTAATCCGGGACTTTTCCAGTCCCTCGACGAGTGTAGAGGTGGTTATGGAATTTCTGGTTATCCTGTTCATGCTCATTGCGGTGTTCTATATTGTTATTATTGCACCTGCCTTGCGGGCCCGGAAAAATGCGGATTATTCCGGTTCATCTTATACACGTCCTGCCAGCGGCTATGCCGATCGGCCTAAAATGTCCCCTCTATTGGGCATCGAAATTTCAGCATCCCAGCGACGGCGTTTAGGCCGAAATGATCCCTCTGTGATAGCGGCCAAACTCTATCGTCAGCAAAAAGATCAATTTGCCAGTTTTCAGCAGGCCAGAACTGAACCTCACCCTGCACATTATGGACAGCCAAATCAGGGAAGACTGAATAAATTATTTAATGATTTTATACGAGATGAGCCAACAAATTCATCGCGGCGCTCCACTCAAAATACACAAAATCGTAGCAACCGCCCCGTTGCCCCGCTCTCTCCACTTGGAACCAACCCCAAACAGCCAACGCGTCATCCTCAACCACCTTACAGATCTTAAGCTGCCATTAAAAAAGGGCGATCTTCCATAGAATATCGCCCTTGTCTGTGCTTGTTGTAGCCACGTTTTGCATTTTTCTTTCGGTCTACAAAAACCTGACTTTTGTTGACTTCATGCATGTGTTTTGCCACAAAATTATGGATCACCACATGCTCGACTGTTTTCTTCTTGGCCATGTTGTACTTTCGCCTTTTAACTAGATTTTAGTGAGTTTCCACGCGAGTGGGAAAATAATGATACGCCATTTTGGACAATTTTCAAGCATATTTGCCAATGCTTTTTTTAAAAATAAAGACCATTTAAGCAGGATATTCTGTATACAAAAATGAGCACTATAGCCGGAAAACATGCTGATTACATTCAGCACTTTATGATGTTTTTCACACAGACAAAACCTAATCAAAAAAAGCATTTAAAATAAATCAGTTATAAGATTTATTTTAAACAGCACGATTCATCTATTAGTTTGATCCTTTGATAAAAACATATAAGGGACTTAAAGATTGTTATTTTCGTTTAATCCGATTCATTATTTGAGTTATCCAAAATATAGAGAATTTGATATTGTCAAAGAGTAGAAAACCGGCTACTTTTAAAAAGTAACCATTTAATTTTAAATATTTTAGACTTTATTAACTTTAAAAATATTTTTTGAGTGACATCACTCAATTATATCCTGTGAATTCCACTTTGTGCGCTAACAGTATTTATATCAAGATATTGAAAATAGAGTAAAACCTGATGCCCTTCGCAGATAACTCAATATTTTATAAATACTGGATAAACGCTACAAGATATTCAAAACTTGGAGAGGAAAAATGAGCCAAGATTTTAAAAAATGCCCTGTTACCCACCTGACCACTGAAGCGGGTGCGCCTGTGGTCGACAACCAGAACAGTATGACCGCAGGTGCACGTGGTCCATTACTTGCTCAGGATTTATGGCTGAATGAAAAACTGGCTAACTTTGTTCGCGAAGTGATTCCTGAGCGCCGTATGCATGCCAAAGGTTCAGGTGCTTTTGGTACATTTACCGTGACCCATGACATTAGCCAATATACCCGCGCTAAAATCTTCTCTGAAGTGGGCAAAAAAACTGAAATGTTTGCGCGTTTCTCTACCGTTGCCGGTGAACGTGGTGCTGCCGATGCAGAACGTGATATTCGTGGTTTTGCCCTGAAATTCTATACCGAAGAAGGTAACTGGGATTTGGTTGGTAACAACACACCAGTATTCTTCTTCCGCGACCCTCGCCAGTTCCCTGACCTGAATAAAGCAGTAAAACGCGACCCACGCACCAACTTGCGTAATGCGACCAATAACTGGGATTTCTGGACATTGCTGCCGGAAGCATTGCACCAAGTCACCATTGTGATGTCAGATCGTGGTATTCCAGTCGGTTATCGTCACATGCATGGTTTTGGTAGCCATACCTACAGCTTCATCAATGCCAACAATGAACGTTTCTGGGTGAAATTCCATTTCCGCACGCAACAAGGCATTCAAAACCTGACCGATGCCGAGGCAGCAGAACTGGTTGGTCGTGACCGCGAAAGCAGCCAGACTGACCTGTACAATGCGATTGAACGTGGGGACTTCCCGAAATGGACCCTGTTCGTACAAATCATGCCAGAACTTGAGGCAGAACAAGTACCATATCATCCATTTGACCTGACCAAAGTCTGGCCGAAGGGTGAATATCCACTGATTGAAGTGGGTGAATTTGAACTGAACCGCAACCCAGAAAACTACTTCCAGGATGTTGAACAAGCCGCCTTTGCACCAAGTAACCTTGTTCCGGGGATTAGCTACTCACCAGACCGCATGCTACAAGCGCGTTTAGTTAACTATGCCGATGCTGCACGTTACCGTGTAGGCGTGAATCATTCACAAATTCCAGTGAACGCAGCACGTTGTCCGGTGCACTCAAACCGTCGTGATGGCCAAGGTCGTATGGATGGCAACTATGGCAGCTTGCCACACTATGAGCCAAACAGCTTCCACCAATGGCAAGAACAGCCACAATACCGCGAACCGGCATTGAAAATTCGCGGTGATGCAGATTTCTGGGATTACCGTGCAGATGATAGCAACTATTTCAGCCAGCCACGCGCATTGTTCAACCTGATGAACCCTGAGCAAAAACAGGCCCTGTTTGATAACACCGCACGTGCGATGGGCGATGCTCTAGACTTCATTAAGTACCGTCATATCCGTAACTGTTATGCATGTGACCCAGCTTATGGTGAAGGCGTTGCTACTGCATTAGGCATGACGGTTGCTGATGCCCAAGCTGCTCGTGCAACTGATCCTGCACTGGGTCAGCCAGGTGTGCTGTAATCTTTGCCCTTAAAGATTCACTAAAAATATAAAGCAATAAAATACCCCTATTTCGATAGGGGCTTTTTTTAGTTTAGAGCCTTGAGAATTTAGCTAGTATAGCGCTTAAACAACACGCTATTTTCTTTAGCAATGTGTAAAAACACATCATCGACCAGTTCATGCAGTTTGGCATAGACCACTTTGACCGTTGGGCAGGCATAATCCGGCGGGGTAAAATGCCCGGTCAGTTCAATGATCTGTTTAATCAACTGGCCTGCGGCATCATGCTCATCTTCAAGTTCTGCAATTAAACTTTTAATTTTGTCTAAATCTGCTGCAGACTTTGTTTCAAGCCGCAAAGCTGGAAACAAAATTTTCTCTTCTTTGGCAAAGTGCTGTTCAAGTTCCATTTTAAGCAAGCTAAAACAACGATGCAGTGCCAATAAACGTTCTGGATCATGCTTAAAGTGCACCAGTAAAATTTTATTGACCAGTTCATCCAGCTCTTTCCAGAGCGCTCGTTCCGGCACATGATGAACAGAGAGAATTAAATCAATTAATTCCTGATCAGATGATTCACTGACTGGTACATCGGTCTGTTCCTGAGTTAAATACTGTTGATAGGCCTGCTGGATTTCATTTAAAAAATCGGCAGCAAGTCCGGTTTCCTGCATCGCGGTTTGTAAACTCCGATCGCCCTGACAGCAGTAATCTATCTGTAACGCATTCAGTCGCGGGGTAATGGCGGGAAAGAAAGTGACCAACTCGCCCAGTGTGGTCTGTTCAGTAATCTCTAATGTTCTGGTCATTTTATTATCCTTCTCATCTGTGCAACATGGTGGAATCTGAACCTGACGCGAAGCCTCTTTAAACCCTACCATACCCGCGATGCGGTGATCTGCTAAACAGGTCTAAACCTAACCCTCTGCCTATTCAACATTAGACAATAATCCGTTTGCCTTCACGTATGCAGTAAAATGGATTGATCAGCTTGGAAGAATGCTTGATGAGCTCATGCAATTCGTGTTCCGGTGCATCCCGGTCTTCATCCGTCAGCTGGAAAGTCCGGTAATGAATCGCCAGGGAACATTTGGCCTGCAAGTCATGATGGGCATGAAAGGCATCTTCCGGATTCATATGGATGGCGCGCATCAGTTCACGCGGCTCATAAGCGCCAATCGGCAGCAAGGCAATTCGCGGTGCACCCAGACGTTTACGAATCTCTTTAAAATGCGAAGTATAACCGCTATCTCCGGCAAAGAAACAATGTTCCTTACCATGTAATAGAGAAAAGCCGCCCCAGAGCGCACAATTCTGATCTCGCATGCCACGACCTGAAGCATGTTGTGCCGGCGTATAAACAATCCGGATCTCTTCAAAGAAGGCGTTTTCCCACCAGTCCATTTCATGCACGGTATAGTGTTCTGGCAAATACCAGGCATTGCCCAGACCGGTATAAATCGGCATCTGAAAAGCGTTATGCAGCCATTCCAGACTGGCCAGATCCATATGATCATAGTGGTTATGGCTGAGCAGCACAGCATCAATATGTGGCAGTTCATCTAGCGCAATACCGGCAGGAATGACCCGCTGCGGACCAGTGGATGCAGAAGGACTGGCATATTCAGCCCAGACCGGATCGGTCAGGAAATTATAAGGCCCGATTTGAATGAGCACAGTGGCGTGACCAATAAACCAGATTTGCCAGTCATCTAAAGGCGCATCGGGACGCTGCTGTGGCAATGCACGCGGTCGCGCAAAAAACTCGGCACGTTCTGCGTCAAGATTGATATTCCAGGTTTTGGATTTTCGGGTAATGAGCCATTTATATAAGTCAAAACGACTGTGCGCCCGAGCAGGATGCTCGAGATTACGAAACTGTTGTCCATTGAAATGATCTGAATGCAGATACTCAAATACCGGCTTAGACCAGAGATGTTTCCAGCTGGACTCCGTGGTTAACTGAAATTTTTTAGTTTTGAGAAGATCTTGCATAAACATCCACTATTTATTATTCGCTATATGCAAGACAGCAACCGCTTGAAATGGTCAGGCGATGCATCTTTTAATGAGCATACAAACTAAAAACAGGCGCACTTGAGTATAGTATGAAATCCATCACAGACAATCATGTATGTTTTTGTTATTTTAGCAAAAAAATAGCGCTCTGATAGCCTGCTGGCTGGCCGGACTATGGGTACTGTCGAGAAAAACATGTTGCATACAGTTTTTTAAAAAATACAAAATCATACCAAGCCCTACTCTACTGATTCCAGCCAAAATTTTATCCTCATAATGTGCTGATTTGATCGTGCATGCCTGAGTTATGCAACGATTGAGAGTGCATACGATGACATATACTATTTTTAACATTTGGCCAATCTGCTAAATAGACTTGCTTAAACTCTTGTGAACGGATGTAGCCATAGACTTCATTCCTCTAAAAGATTTAAAGCATAAAAAAGGGCTTTCGCCCTTTTGATTTGCTACAGATTTAGTGCTTGGAAAAGTATTGCTCACGCCACTCTTTCCAAAAGTACATAATGATGCCGAACATCACCACGGCAATTCCTGCAAAGGCATGACTGCTGATGATTTCATGATTCAGAGTCGCACCAAGTACCAGTGCGATGACTGGCGTCATGACATTACTCAAAGATACTGTTGAAGCATTTAAACGCCGAATCAGCCAGAAATAACACAGCATCGCCACAATCGAGGACATGATCATGGTAAATACAAACCCGATCAGCGCCTGTATGCCAGGCAACTGGGTCGGCATATGCTGCCAGATAAATGGAATCAAGAGCAGTGAACCGGCTGCTGATAGCAGCAATGAACCTGTCGCTTGTGACATTGGGCTTAAAGGTGCGTTGATCTGTTTGACCCAGAAGATTGAACTGATATAGGACACCATACTGATCAGCATCAGCACCACACCCCAAGGATTCACCTTGCTGTCTGCCGAATCTAAAAATACAAAACTCAGCCCTGCAATGGCAACAGCCATACCTGACCATTGCAGCCACACTAACTGATGAGTTTTTAAGATCACATGCCCGATCAGACCGGCAATCAGCGGCGAAAAACCAAAAATCAGGGCCATCAGACCTGAGGTCAGATAATTGGCTGCCAGATAAATAAACAGCTGTGCACCGATTAAATTCAGACTGCCGGCCAGATAGCTTTTCATTGAAGTGCCGTCAAAAGGCAAGGGATCACGCATGATTTTTAGCAGGAATAGCGCAATAATCGATGCGCCAAAATAGCGAATGATCAGTACCCACATCGGGTGAATCTCGGCCACACTCCAGACAATCGCCAAAGGCGTTGCGGCCCAAATCAGCACAAGTAAAACGTAAATACTTGCCGTCACCAGCATGGGAGATGAATTTGAATTCATAAAAGACTCAATTAAAGTTAATCAGAAAGAATTGAACTAACTTCTCGTTCAAATCCACAATCGACAATACTGATTGCGGCATGGATGCCGCCGCTAAACTGGGATATATGGACATATCCTCAGTTTAGAAAAAGATTTTTGTCACTTTTGACCTCTCAAAAGTGAGGCATTACCTACGCAAAGTAATACAAACCAAAACTGAAACTTGAGGTAGTGATCATATAGAGAGTATTCGATAAACATAAAAAAACAGACCTATGCAAAACATAGATCTGTTCCAAGATATCTCAATACAACTTAAGCAATTTTGCGTAAGTCTTGTGCCAGATCCAAATGTTTTTCAGCTTCAAAAGCCGTATTCTTGCTGATCATTTTTTTCAGATGACGCATTTCTTTGGCCGCATTGACGGTAATACCGGCAACGATTTGACCATCTGTCACACCATACATCACAAATGAATTGTCTGCGCCTTTGGCTGCATCCATGTCGCCACGAACCAGCCATTGGGTCGCTGCCATATCACCGACAAACTGGAAGTTGATATTGAGCTGATCGGTCCAGAACCAGGCCGGATTGGCTTTTGGATGTTCGACACCCATGACATGACGCGCAAAAATGCCTGCCTGAAGATTGGCATTTTCCCAAGTCTCGACACGGCGGAATTCGCCGTCTTCACGAAGTTGTGTCGCGACATCGCCTGCTGCATAAATATGGGCATTTGAAGTCTGGCAATTTTCATTGACCTTGATCGCAAGATCAGCATCTAAACCGGCTGCAATGGCAAGCTGTGCGTTTGGCACAATTCCGATTCCATAAACCACAGCATCAGCACGTAACTCTTCGCCATCAGCTAAAGTCACCACAATTTCTTCACCATCTAAACGGCAAGCTGCAACTTGAGTATTTAAGCGAACATCTACGCCTGCCAGACGGTGTTGTTCAAGCAGAAATTCACTTAAAATACGCGGTGAACAACGCCCCATTACCATTGGTCCCTGCTCAAGCACAGTCACCTGACAGTCTTTGTAACGCGCAGAGGATGCCAGTTCAAGACCGATCACACCGCCACCGATCAGCAGAATACGTTGACCTGCTTGCAATACAGGAACCAATGCCTGTGAGTCTTCAAGGTTACGCAAGGTATAAACATGTTTGCCTAACGCATCGAAGTTTGGCAGACGGCGCGCGGCACCGCCTGTTGCGAGAAGCAATTTGTCATAAGCAACAACATCACCATTTTGAAGTTCAACCGTTTTCGCGGTCGCGTTGATTTGAGTCACGCCATTGCCACGAATGGTGGTCACGCCAAGATCAGCCAGTTTTTCTGCTGACAGAATTTCAATCTTGGTGTCCTCAGGTTTTAGAATCACATCTTTCGACAGTGGCGGACGCTCATAAGGAAGATGCGTTTCATCACCAATCAGAATGATTTTACCTGCGTACTTGTTGCCACGAAGTTCTAAAATCGCGCTTGCACCTGCCTGGCCAGCCCCTACAATTACGATGGTTTCGATGTTGCTCATGTCAATTAACCTTTTAACTCTGCAGATACGATGCCGAAGCCCGCAATCCATTCACTGATATCTTCATAGCAGTGTGTTGTCATGTCGTATTCGCCCATTTCGCTTAAGGCTGCAAATGCGGCCATCCAGGAACGGACTTCCTGACCACCACGACCGCCGTCACGACGAATTTCATCTTCTGTCACGGCTTCTAAGGTCGCAAAATCAGCGTTCTTGAAGGTTTCAAGCAGTGCACGATCCCATTCAGCATTTAAAGGAACTGCAACCGAAGTATCGCCTGCTGCCAGTTTCTGACCGACTGCAATGACTTTGCCCTGACGTGCTTCACGTGCTTCAGGCGTTGGATTACGACCTGCAATCAGGAATTCTTCTACTTGTGGTGGAACCGAACCCATTTGCGGTGTGGGTGGATCATGCGACAGACCACCTGTACCTAAAACAAGGACACGCTCATTTTCAAGGTTTAAAGATTTAATAAACTGACCTACAGCACGGCCCAAAGCAATGGTACGCTTGGGGGTTGGCATCGGTGCTGCAGCGCCATTAATAAAAATTGGAATCGTTGGATAACGATCGAGTTTGCCGTCACACAGGAAGTGCAATGGCTGAGTCACCCCATGATCCGCCTGCATACGGTAAGAATATGCAACGTCGACACCTTCATCGAGTACACGTCGAACCAAACCTAATGCTTTGTCTTCAGGTACATCAATGTGATCATTGTCTTTACCATAATCCCAGTCACCCGCAGCTTTGGCACGAATACCGACACAGAAACTTGGCATCAGGTCATAGAAGAAACCATTAAAATGGTCAGGACCAAAGGTGATGATCAGGGTTGGGTCGTAAGCTTTTACTTCAGCAGAGAGTTTTTCAAAAGCATCACGAACAGCTTGTTCTTTACGCTTTTCCTGTGGTGAAGCAAATTCCATTAACGGACTGTGCGATGCACAAATAAGTTTAACGGCCATGAGAGACTCCAAAAAGGAAGACTTAAATCCTCCCCATCCTTCCTTTAAAAAGGAGGGAGATTTTCTCCCTCTTTTATAAAGAGGGGGAAGGGGAGATTTTTAAAAGCAGATTTTTATTCGTCAAAGAAACCGGCACGGGGCTGACGTAAGCCACGAATCCCCAGACCGCATTCTGCATTGATCAGAACGCCAGTCAAAGGACGGTTATTTTGACGAGATGCCAAGAGTACGTATGAACCTGTCATATCTTCCGGTTCAGGCAAGAAATTCAGTGGCATACCACGTGCAATTTTCTCAGGATCACGTGCATCGAGCAGGCCAACATTTTCCTGACCGAGCGACGCTGCGCCTTTGATATTCACATTCATACCTGACGGTGCAACCGCATTCACTCGTACTTTAGGCGCAAGCTCATAGGCCAATTCTTTCATAATACCCACCCCTGCATGCTTAGATGCAGTATATACAGGGCCTCCGCCAGCGGAGTACAGTGCCGAATTAGACAAAGTAAATATGATAGAACCTTCAGAAGCGATCAATGCATCCAGTGCAGCCTTCGCGCCGAGAATGAGCGACTTGGTATTAATCCCCATAATCTCGTCAAAGGCTTTTTCCAGCTGCTCACCAGAGGTATTGACGATATCGGCATAGTGATCCCAGATACCGGCATTACCAACGAAACAATCGAGTTTACCGAAACGTTCCACAGTTGCTTGAACTGCACGAACGTTATCTGCATAGCTGGCTACATCACCTTCGATCGCAAGAACTTTTCCACCGAAGTGTTCATTTAATGCATCTACTTTAGCTTTTGAACGCTGAAGAACAGCGACTTGCGCACCTTCCTCAATAAAACGCTCTACCAAAGCCCAGCCTAAGCCTGAACCACCACCAGTAATAAGTGCAACTTCGCCCTGTAGCCAACCCATGATTACTCTCCTACCATCTCTACAAACAATTGACCATCTTCAACAACCACTGGGAATGTTTTGATTGGATCAGTTGCAGGTAGACATAATGCTTCACCTGTTTTTAAACAGAAACGTGCTGAATGCAATGGACATTCCACAGTACCGTCATCTTCCAGATAGCCTTCAGACATAGAAGCATTACCATGACTGCATTTATCGTTCATAGCGAAGAATTCACCGCCATTGTTAAATACAGCCAGCGCTTCGATACCGTTTACGCCACAATCTACTTTTAACGCTTCGCCTTCGTCTAATTCGTCAACTTGGCAAACAAAAATCTTATTCATTAGAAGAACACACTCAGGTTATGTGAGCTATATGTCGCTTGATCAAGCGTGATCTTACGGTTGAAGATCTGGAAGCCGAGGCCGCCTTCAACTTTACGGATCTTGTCATGACGTTTACCGCAGTAAATGACAATGTCTTTCTCTTTTTGCGTACGATATAGCAAATAGGTTACGTACACGTCGTATTCGCCTTCAACTTCAGTTGGCTCTACGATCACGTTGCTCACCATGTGGGTGGTACGTGATGGAGGCTCTTCAGCCCAAGCCATACCGGTTTCCAGACGCGCTACACGACGCTCTAAAAGGTCTTTCGAATCGTTAAACACCCAAGTTGTAGGTGGTTCAACTGAACGACGACGGTCACGGGTTTGTGCGTTTGGTGTGGTACGTAGCGTGTAAGAAATATCTTCAGCTAAGGTATCTAACCAATCGCGGAATTTCCAGTCGTCCAGCAATTTTGCTTCGCGATACAGGAACTGACTGATTTGATGATGAAGTTCTAAACTCACTTGACTCATTTCATAAGCTCCTTCTCGTATGCGTCAGCTGCTGCTTCAACGTCTTCCCATTTTTCATGGATCAATAAATCTGCCCAGCGGCGGTACATGCCACGTGCTGCAGTTTCAGAGAAAATATAGTTGGTGATCCCCGGAATACCGTCTTCACGGATTTTCTCGTTGCCTTTACCCATTTCCATAATGAGTTTGTTTTGACGGGCTTTATAACCACGTAAAACTTTTTGGATTTCGATCCAGTTTTCAGAGTCATCTTGCTCTAGGAAACCAGCAGGACCGAAAGCACGCGTTGCAGAACGTTCAAATGCTTCTTTGACTTCTTGCGATGCTTCAGCATCCGCAATACAGAATGCCCATACTTCAGTTTTGTTTGGACCACGTGGGTGCCATACACGAAGCGTTGCCGTACCGTTCAACCAAGACAAGGTCGGGAACATGGTGTTATGACCTGCAAGACGCAGGGCACGGACTTCACCTAAACGCTCTTTTACTTCTTCATAAGTTTCGCGGAAGTAGTTGGCTACTTCACCGTCGACCCATACGTTTGCATCTGGTTTTTCTGTAAAGAAGAAGCCTGAACCGTGACCACGTGAACCGTACTGAAGTGCATCTTTAGCCGTTTCCCAGACTGGACGAGCCGTTTGTGCAGCACCAAGTTTTTTCGATGCTTCATCATCTGGTTTTGCGCCAAGGACTTGGATCGCAGATGCATGAGAGAACAAGGCATGATATTGGTCAGATGCAAACTGTTCCGCTGCAAATTTCCAGTTACACTCGATTTCCCATTTGTGTACACCACCGATAATTTCTGTACCACCTGGACGACGGTCAAGTACACCATCTAGATACCAGGCGATATCGCCCATGTATTCTTCAAGATCAGGTGTGGTTTCATCCCAACAAGCGAATACCAGACCTTTGTAAGACTTGACACGATTCACTTCGACCAAGCCCCATTGCTCTTTACATGCACCTTGTGGGTAAGCACGTTCTTCAAGCGGAATGTCTTTTAAAGAACCGTCAATGCCATAAGACCAGCCGTGGTATGGGCAAGTGAATGCACGGGTATTACCACAGTCTGCGAAACTCACACGCATAGAGCGGTGACGGCACTGGTTTAAGAATGCTTTGATTGAGCCATCTTTTTGACGTGCCACGATGATCGGATCTTCACCCATATAGGTATTGAAGAAGTCACCCGCCTTTGGAATCTGGCTTTCATGACAAAGGAACAACCAAGTACGGCCAAAAACGCGTTCAAGTTCTAATTCGTAAATATCTGGATCTGTATAGATAGATGGAGTGATACGCCCATTTTGTGCATCGACTAAAGCGTCGATTTCACGCACATCAATTTTTCCACTCATGAAAAGCTCTCCTGTGACCCATCAAGGCACAAAGTAAATAGACTCAATTCGAATGGATAATGGATTTTGGATTGATTTTGGGGAAATATTTTTTTTGTTTCAATTAATAGCTTTAAGCAATTATTCCACGTGCTTGTTCTGATATTAAAACATTAATAAATATCTCAAGAGTATTTACTTTCTAAATATCAAAATAACCTTCACGACATAGTTGTTTATAGATTATACTTCTATGAAATTATAGTAAGACATTTTTTGGATTACTCTTCGGGCTGATGACATGGAATTACGACACCTTCGCTACTTTATCACCGTTGCTGAAGAACTGAACTTTAGTAAGGCAGCACTTAAACTTTATACGGCTCAACCCTCACTTAGCCAGCAAATCAAAGACCTGGAAGAAGATGTCGGCGTCAAGCTACTCAACCGAACCAAACGTAAAGTGGAGCTGACCGAAGAAGGCGCCGTATTCCTGGAACAGGCCCGTCTCACCCTTGCACAGGCGGACAAAGCCGTTGCCATGGCACGTCAGGTGTCACAGGCCAAACAGCAAATGCTCCGTATCGGTTTTGTACCGGTAGCCGAGATGAAAATCTTCCCCTATATCTTGCCAAATCTACGTGTACAGAACCCAGATTTAAAAATTGAACTGCTCAGCCTGAACAACAATGAGCAGATGCGTTTGTTAAAAAAAGGTGATCTAGATCTGACATTTACCCGTCATAATTTCAATAGTGATGAAATTGAAAGCCAGTTCGTGATTCGTGAACCGCTGATTTTTCTCCTGCCTAAAGATCACCCCTTAGCAAAATACGAAAGAATTCCTGTTAAAGCATTGAATGGTATTGATTTTATTATTCCATCAGCAGAGCAGTCCTTGACCCTGAACCAGGCTATTCTGGACTTTGCCAAAGCCAACGGCATTGAACTCAATATCGTGCAAAAGGCCGATAATATTTTATTTAATATCAACTCGATCGGAATGGGCCTAGGCTGTACCATTTTGCCTGGCTATATTGCACCACTAACCATGGATAATACCGTGATTCGTCCGCTGGACGTGGAACTGCCATATCTGGATCTGTATGTCAGTTACCACAAAAACAACAAATCCTATGCGGTAACCAAATTCCTTGAGCTATTAACCCGGGTGTTTTATCTGGACATTAACCGCGACGAACAGGACTAATGCCGCTCCATCCCCGATCAAGCATATGCCATTCAACTTTTGAGTGGCATGTGCTTTTTTGTTTTATCATTTTTTGCTAAAAAATTTATTTTAAATTCTATTTTTTGATAAAGGATCAATCTGTAGCTCCTTAATTGGTCGCCTGATCTAGGCTAATACTGCCTGTTTTTCACCCTAAACTCCCTTCATTTACAACTTAAGTCTAATAAAAGTTAAGTCAGTTTTTTCTCGGCTTAAATTTAATAACTTGCTAAAAATAATTAGATTTTTACATCAACCTATACAAATGAGAATCATATGCACTTAAATACATTCTGTTCAATATTTTGCCCACAAAAAAAGGATGACCGAAGCCATCCCTTTTTAAAACACGGTAAAATTATTTTACGCCGTGAACAGCAAGATAGTTTTTGATCACAGTATTGAATTCGTCTGCTTTCTCAACTTGAGACCAGTGACCACATTGGCTGAAGATGTGCGCATCAGCATTTGGAACCACATTCAGGATGTCCCAAGTACGTGATACTGGAATGACCACGTCTTGCGTACCATGAATCAATAACACTGGCACAGTAATATCTTTCATTTTTTCGAAATCAAGCGGGAATTCGAAACGGTCACGGTCACGTGCGCCAACTACATCCATCAAACGATTTGATGCATAGTCATTTGCAGCAGAAGCAAAGCGAACTTTAACCAGTTCATCCGTGATCAAGTCTTTATTTACCACAAACATTGACAAGGTTTTCTTGATGCCTTCTTCAGTCAACACCGGGTTTGCATGCGCTTTGAGTGCAGCAGTTTGTTTCGCACCGCCTGTCCCCATAGACACGATACCCAAAACGCGCTCTGGATAATCCAGTGCCAACTGGAATGCCAACCAGCCACCTAAAGAGTTACCCACTAACCAGGTTTTTTCGATACCCAAAGCATCTAGCGTACGGATCGCATGGTCTACCCAGGCACGAATACCATATTCAGTGTTTGGCGCAACCACAGTTTGGCCATAACCAATGGTATCAATCGCGATACAACGTGCTTGCTCACCAATTTGTGGCAGGTTTAACCACCAGTTTGCCGCAGCAGATACACCTGTGCCTGAACCGTGTAAAAATAGAATAGGCGTACCTTCACCAATTTCGTGGTAATGGGTCAACTCACCTTCAGCAGTTTCAATCCATTTGTCTTCCAAGCCAAAGAACGGATCTGTTTGATAGTCAGGGATTTGAACAGTGCTCATATTACTTCCTCTTACAGTCTTTCGCTTGCGTGTCCCTCTCTTTTCAAGAATTCGACGTCAAGTTGACTCATTAAAATGACTTTTTTACATCCTTATCTTAACCGCTCAAGACGGGTCAACTGATACAAAATTACGATTGCACACTACAAAATAAATATAATTTAAGTTTATGTTTTATATGGTTATTTTAATATCAAAATCCTTATTTATTTTCAGGATTTAGTTTATGTGCAGATAGAAAAACAGCGCTACACCGGATAGCGCTCTTGATCAAGGCAGCAGAATTAGAACTTATAGGTATAAGTGGTTGCTACACGGTATTCCTGAAGGTCTGGTTTTGCTGGATTTGCAAAATTCACATCAATATACATGCCCTGTACGCCTAAACCTTTTAATTTACCTTCTGGCACAGTGTAATTGACGATTGCATTCACTTCATCCGTATTGAAGTTCTGACCTTGATATGCTCCGGTACCTTGCTGATCATAGCCTTTGAAATAAATCGCTGTTGCATTTAGTCCCTTCAAGCCGACTTCAGAAAAGTCATAACCATAAGACACATGCCATGACTTTTCTTCCGGCGCTGTGAAAGTTGAGACTCCCCAGTTTGCCAAATAAGGCTGTGGCACCCAGCCTCCCAATGTCGGGAATGCACTGTCACCAAACATTTGCTGATAACCCACACCGACCGTATGCGTACCATGATTGATTTTTGCAGCTACCGATAATGCCTGGTTGTCGATCTCACCATATAATTTATCGCCAGATTCGGAGTTATTGAAATAACGTACATGGCTATCAAGTTTGGCTTTTTCACCTAACTTGGTTTTATAGTTTGCACCAACATATTGCTGGGTATAAATATCTTGTACATCGGCATACCAGTAGCTTGCACCAATCTCAGGTGTAAATTGGTGATCAATACCCGCAATGTACATACCATCCGCTTCAGCACCCGTATCATAGAAACTTGGTGGAGCAAATTTAGTTAAGTCGCGGAACTGGTTGTCATAACGGTTATTAATGCCATCAATATACGCAAGAGTTAACTTGGTATCTTTAAGGTCTTTAGACTCTAACCAGGCACCACTATACGTCGTCAATAACTGACGCGATGGATCGAATACCAAGACTGGAGATACCGGCAATAACTCGCCGACTTTCAGTTCAGTTTGTGACACTTTGGCTTTTAAGGTCGCACCAACTTTACCAAAATTATCTTTTTGCCCTTTGCCTGGTCCTTCATGCGGTAAAACCCAGTCAGGATTATTATCACGACCATTCAAACGGAACGCATGCTGAATAAGAAGATCTGCACCGACCTGCACACCACCACCGATATCGTGATAACCCGACTTGGCATCCAGAGTCACCCCTTGTGACCAAGAACCCCAGTTACGTGATGAAGCATCATCTTGATACTGGCGATCTAAATAGAAATTTTTAAATTTTAATTGCACATTACTGTCGTCAATAAAATCTGCATTCGCTGCAGTTGTTCCTAAAGTTGCTATCGCAGCAAACATTGCTATCCATAAGTTTTGACGACGCATCATGAGTTCCCCATTTAACAGATAAAATCTATGTCGCCATCATGCGCAAGTCGATTTAAATAAAAAATCCGACCACAGTATTAAGATTTTCTGCTTTCATCGGCCGATATTTCAGACCTCTCCTCAAGCAACCAATCGCTTAGATTTTAAAACGATTAATTAAAATAAAAAATTGACCAGATATTTAATTCAAACTTTTGTTTCTTCTATTAATAAGAGTAAATTTTTTAAAATCTTTCAGCAGCCATTTTTTATTTATCGTTTTTATGTTTAAGGAAAATATAAAGCCAAAATAATCGCCCTACAACATTATAACTAAAACATCTCACCCCAGAGTTTTAATATATTAATCAGTCTCATTTAAAATAAAAAAGCACCCAATTTGGATGCTTTTTTATCAAACTTATTTTAATACTGAGCGATTAAAAGTTAAGCTTGTAACTCACGTGCTTTAGACATAGTTAATGCTAAATCTTCAATCATGTCTTCCTGACCACCGACCGTACCACGACGACCAAGCTCCATCAGGATTTCACGTGCAGAAACGCCATATTTTGCTTCAGCGCGTTTAGCAAACAGCAGGAATGAAGAATACACACCCGCATAACCCAAAGTTGCTGCATCACGATCCGCGCGGATCGGGTTGTGCATCATTGGAATGACCAGATCTTCAGCAACGTCTTGTACTTTGAACAAGTCAACGCCAGTGTCCATGCCCATACGGTTTGCAACCGCAATGAACAACTCAAGTGGTGTATTACCCGCACCCGCACCCAAACCTGCAGATGCCAAGTCAACACGTACTGCACCGGCTTGTACCGCAGCAACCGTATTCGATACACCCATACCCAAGTTATGGTGACCGTGGAAACCGAGCTCAATGCTTGGGTCCAAGTGTTGACGTAAATGACCAACACGATCGATGACATCTTGAGGAAGCATATAACCTGCTGAGTCAGTGACATAGATACAGTTTGCACCGTAAGACACCATCTTGTTCGCTTCTTCAAGCAGTTTTTCAGGAGATGCCATGTGCGCCAACATCAAGAAACCGACCGTGTCCATTTCTAGTTTGCGTGCAGCCGTGATGTGCTGTTCAGAACAGTCTGCTTCTGTACAGTGTGTTGCCACACGAATAGTAGATACACCAATTTCATGCGCCATTTTTAAATGGTCAACCGTACCGATACCAGGTAGAAGTAATGCAGAAATTTTGGCATTCTTCATACGTGGTACAACAGCTGACAAGTATTCTTCGTCAGTTGCAGCAGCGAAACCGTAGTTGACGGATGAACCGCCAAGGCCGTCACCGTGGGTTACTTCGATTAAAGGTACGCCTGCATCATCAAGTGCTGTTGAAATCGCAATCATTTGCTCAACAGTGGTTTGATGGCGCTGTGGGTGCATACCATCACGCAAAGTCATATCATGAACAATAATCTTAGACATGTGGTTGCTCCTTAAGCGTCTTTATTGAATACGTGTTCTGCAAACATCTCTGCAGTACGTGCTGCAGCAGCAGTCATGATGTCAAGATTACCGGCATATTTCGGCAGGAAATCACCAAGCCCTTCAACTTCTAAGTAAATTGACACGCGGTTGCCATCAAAAACTGGACCATTGACAAGCTTGTAACCCGGTACATATTTTTGAACTTCTTTAATCATTGCGTGTACAGATTCAGTGATCGCTGCTTGATCCGGTTCACCTTCTACCAGACAGTGAACCGTGTCACGCATCATCAGTGGTGGCTCAGCCGGGTTGATGATGATAATCGCTTTACCCTGTTTCGCGCCGCCCACTTTCTCAATGGCACCGGCAGTGGTACGGGTAAATTCATCAATGTTTTTACGTGTACCTGGACCTACTGATTTAGTCGATACCGTTGCAATGATCTCACCATATTCAACCGGTTGAACGCGAGAAACTGCAGCAACCATCGGAATCGTTGCCTGACCGCCACAGGTGACCATGTTTACGTTTGGCACTTCGCCACCCGCAAGCAATGCTTCAAGGTTGACCGGTGGTACACAGAAAGGACCGATCGCAGCAGGCGTTAAGTCAATCATCAGTACGCCAAGTTCATTGAGCTTGCGGCTGTTTTCAGCATGTACATAAGCAGACGTTGCATCGAATGCAATTTTAATATCATCTGCAATCACGTGAGGAAGAAGACCATCCACACCTTCAGCGGTGGTTTTTAAACCCATTTTTGCAGCACGTGCCAGACCTTCAGAGGTCGGGTCAATCCCCACCATCCACACTGGCTCTAACCATTCGCTGCGTTGTAATTTATAAAGCAAATCCGTACCAATATTACCTGGACCGATCATTGCACATTTAATCTTTTTCATGAATGTACTCTCTTGGAATCTCGATTATTCAGCAGCAAATGCAGCTGTAACAGAACCGAAGCCTTCAATTTCAACTTTGAATTCATCGCCTGGTTGAGCCACAACCATAGGCCCTAAGGCACCTGTTAAGATAATGTCGCCTGCAAGTAATGGACGACCACGGCGTACCATTTCATCTGCCAGCCAAACTGCAGCATTGAGTGGATTGGCCAGACATGCTTTACCCACACCTTGAGACACAACTTCGTCACCACGCGTCATGACCATTTTGCAGTTCACCAGATCAAGGTTTTCAAGTTTTACAGGTTGAGAACCTAAAACGAATGCTGCGGAAGATGCGTTATCTGCAACTGTATCAATTAAACTGATTTTCCAGTTTTCGATCCGGCTATCGACCACCTCAACTGCAGGCAGGGCATACTCAGTCGCGCTGATAATGTCTGCATAGGTATGTTTTTCTTTGGTCAAATCCTGGTTAATTACCAATGCGATTTCCGCTTCAACCTTAGGTTGAATCAGCAGACCTGCAGGAATTACTTCACCATCGCCATAGGCCATGTCAGCAAACAACATGCCGAAGTCAGGCTGATCTACGCCGAGTTGCGCTTGAACCACTTTAGAGGTTAAACCAATTTTACGGCCGACCAGACGGCGACCTTCAGACAAAGCGCGCTCGGTATTCACTTCTTGAACGGCATAGGCAATATCTACGTCAGCACTTTCACCACCCAGTTCTGGGCGAATCGGCGCGATCGCAGTTTGTGATAATTCAGCGCTACGAAGGGCTTGTGCAACTGATTCAACAACAGCAGAATTCGACATCAATGTTTCCTTAAACTGCAAAAATTAGGCTTATGCTGAGATCTAAGATGGACAGAAAATATGGACATGATCAGGCCGATAATCCGTCAGGATTACCTTTCTCAGAGCGAGCATATGAATAAACAGTTTTAGGATGGGAAAAATACGGCTTTTATGCCAATAGTTATTTTATTTTTTGCTATAGCTATTATCTATAAAGAAAATCCATAAAAACCAAGACAAAACAAAATCTTAGTATTTAAAATGCATCATCATTTAGCAAAAAAACTCCGCTAATCTGACCGAATAAAATCAACATAATTGCAACTTTAGACTAAAAGATAAGAGCAAACGCTTAAATCTATGGCGCTCCCCGGCAGTTTTAAACCGGGGAAATACCATTTTTTACTGTAACCAAGATAATAGATTAAATTGCTTGTTTCCATTGGACTTTAGCCAACAATGCCGCATGTAAAGCGGTCACATCATCCACGATACAGACCGGATTGAATTGCGCCAAAAGTTCAGGTTCATGCACGCCATAGCTGACACCGATACTTGGCATGGCCATATTTTGTGCCATTTCCAGATCATAAGAAGTGTCACCGACCATAAGCGCATGTTCGGCCTGTACACCCGTTTCTGCCAGTATTTCTTCTAACATGAGTGGATCTGGTTTGGAACGGGTTTCACTGGCAGCACGCGTGGTCACAAACAGCTGCTCACTGTTGGTCTGCTTCAAGACACGATCCAGACCTTTACGGCTTTTACCCGTCGCCACTGCCAGCTTCACACCGTGTTGCTGCAAATCTGCAAGCATATGTGCCACCCCTTCAAACCAGGAATCTCCGGAAGAGTTTGCCACATAGTGTTCGGAATAACTTTGTAAAATATTGGCATGCAATTCAGGCACATTCGGAAATAAACGCTGTGCCACTTCAGGCAAACCTAAGCCAATAATGCTTTTCGCGTCTTCATCGCTTAAGGGCTGCTGAAACTGCTGTGCTGCAAACTGCAAACTCGCCACGATTTGACTGACCGAATCAAATAACGTGCCATCCCAATCAAAAATGACCAGTTTTACAGGTGTGTTCATAAGGTTTCCTAAATTTGATTCAAGGTTAGGTAGCTTTACCACCTCTCTCTAGCCCTCTCCTTGTAGAAGAGGGCTAGAGAGAGGTTTAATGCCTAAAATCTCCCCTAGCCCCTCTTTAAGAAAGAGGGGAATTCCCTCCTTTTTCAAAGGAGGGTTAGGGTGGATTGAATTTATTAAAAGAAAAAAAATAAGTCTTTACTGAGCCGTCGGCTTATCCGCTTTCTGTGCTCTTAACTGCGCCACCAGACTCTGCATATCTTCCGGCAAAGGTGCTTCAATCATGGCATAACCCGGAATTTCCAGACGCATGGCATGCAGGCAAAGACGGCGTGGTTTCGGCCCGTTATAGCCAGTTTCATGACCATACTTTTCATCACCAACCAGCGGATGACCAATACTGAGACCATGTACACGAATCTGATGGGTACGACCCGAAAGTGGAGAGGCATAGACCAGTGTGGCATGCATAAAGCGTTCCTGCACATTCCACTGCGTCTTCGACTCTTTACCTTCTTTCGGCGATACACAGACACGACGCTCGCCATTGGCCAGCTCATACCGATGTAAAGGCGCATCAATCAACTGACGGTCAAGTGCTACGTTACCTTTGACCACAGCAGCATAGGTTTTTTTAATTTTATGTTCACGTAGCATGTCCTGTAAGCTTTTCAGTACGCTACGTTTTTTCGAGATCATCACCAAACCAGACGTGTCACGGTCAATACGATGAATCAGTTCCAGATATTTTTTCCCAGTCGCTGCACGTAAGCCTTCGATCAGACCATATGCGACACCACTACCGCCATGTACCGCGATGCCCGAAGGTTTATTCACCACCATCAGACCTTCATCTTCATAGATCACGCGGGCCAACAAACCATTGGCAACCTTGTCAGAAATGGGCGCAGCAGATTCATCTTTTTGCTCATAACGGATCGGTGCAACACGAATCTGATCAGCAATCGCCAGTTTGGTTTCCGCCTTGATGCGTTTTTTATTGACGCGCACCTGGCCTTCACGAATCAGGCGATAGATACGGCTTTTTGGCACACCTTTCAGACGACTAAACAGGAAATTATCGATGCGTTGTCCATCTTGATGTTCATCCACTTCAAACCAAGTGACGTTTTGCCATTGTTGCGTAGAATTCATACAGTTACTATGACCCAAAAAATACTAAAATTGATTAAAAACTGATCACTTAGGTTATGCTTTACACAAGAAACATAAGCTTAGCCCATAGGCAGATGATGCAAGGTTTGATATAGTCAGCGCACGGAAACCATCGTTTGTGGGTAAAAGTTGAATCATTTCAGATTTTTCTGAACTTGATTGTTCAATTAAAGACTCACATGATACGGGAAGGTCCCCAAAGAATTATGCCGACGCCGAAGGCTTATTATATCGGCAAACAAAGCAAACTGTTGCGTTTAATTGTACCTCAGGTACATAAATCAGTTTGTCTTAAAAAATATGTCGCCAACTTTCGTTGGTTTTTAAACGTAAACTGATACACATCAGATTAGTCGCACCCTGAAGACGACTTCAGGCTACAGCGTCGATGCATTGGATCTGCACAGTTTGTAAAGATACGACGACAATTCCGTATCAAGACACTTTCTATAAAGAAGGGATGATCTTCGAGCAATGTGACAGTGAAAGTTACATACATCCAATGCACCGCTCGTCCGCCAGTGAAGCGTTCAGGTGACTTTAATCCGTTCAAAGATTGAAGCCGTATTGCCATCATCAATACGTGAATCAAAACCGAAGCCTATCTATACAAGTAGAAGCCGGTAAGAAAAGACTCAGACCACAATGAAATTCATTGCAGATTTGAGCCATTGATCCGTGATGTGTGATGTTCGCTACGTGTATAGCGATTTTTTGCTGTGTATCACTATAAGGTGTTACACCCATGAAACGTATGTTGATTAATGCAACACATGCCGAAGAAATTCGCGTTGCACTTGTCACTGGTCAGCGTCTTTACGATTTTGATTTAGAGAATCGTACCCGTGAACAAAAAAAATCCAATATCTATAAAGGTCACGTGACTCGCGTTGAGCCTTCTTTAGAAGCTGTATTCGTCGAATATGGTGCAGGTCGTCAAGGCTTCCTGTCGATGCGTGAAATTGCAAACTCATATTACAAAGCCGACCCTCGCCAGACCTCAAATATCCGTGAACTGATTACGGAAGGTACCGAGCTTTTGGTTCAGGTGGAAAAAGAAGAGCGTGGCAATAAAGGCGCTGCCCTGTCTACGTTTATTTCACTTGCTGGCCGTTACCTGGTTTTAATGCCAAACAACCCGAAAGGTGGTGGTATCAGCCGTCAAATTTCTGGTGCTGTGCGTGAAGAACTGAAAGAAATGCTGGCGACGCTTAACGTACCACGTGGCATGAGCGTGATTGTGCGTACTGCCGGCATCGGCCGTTCACAAGAAGAGCTGCAACTTGATCTGCAACATCTGCTTGACCTTTGGGCACAAATCCAGAAAACAGCAAGTTCTGGCCCATCTCCAATGTTGGTGCATCAGGAAGCGGGTGTGGTGACACGTGCCATTCGTGACTACCTGCGTGATGATGTTGCGGAAATTCTAATTGACTCTAAGCAAGCCTATAACGAAGCTTATAACTTCGTAAAAGCAGTGATGCCACGTCAACTCGACAAACTGAAAACCTATACCTTAAATGAGCCTTTATTTGCTCATTTCGCGATTGAAAGCCAGATTCAGACTGCCTATGAACGTGAAGTAAAACTCCCTTCTGGCGGTTCGATCGTCATCGATCAAACTGAAGCTTTGGTGTCGATTGACATCAACTCAGCAAAATCGACCCGCGGTAGCGATGTTGAAGATACTGCGCTGAACACCAATATTGAAGCTGCAGAAGAAATTGCGCGTCAACTCCGTTTACGCGATATCGGCGGCCTGGTGGTGATCGACTTTATCGACATGACCAAAGATCGCAACCAGCGTATGGTGGAAGCGAAACTTCGTGAAGCGACCCAGAGTGACCGTGCCCGTATTCAATTCGGTCAATTGTCACGTTTTGGCCTGATGGAAATGAGCCGTCAGCGTCTACGTCCTTCTCTTGAAGAAGCGACTGGCTATGTCTGCCCACGCTGTCATGGTACTGGCATGGTACGTGACTTGCGTTCACTTTCACTTTCAATCATGCGTAAAGTGGAAGAGATTGCGCTGCGTGAACGTCAAGGTGAAGTTCAGGTCGAAGTTCCGGTCGAAATTGCTGCATTCATGTTGAATGAAAAGCGTCATACCTTGGTATATCTGGAACAGACCTCGAATGTACGTGTGACAGTATTGCCGCATCCGCATCTAGAAACACCGCATTATGAAATTACCTATAATGCCGAAGGCTTTGCCCCAACCAGCTATGAACGTACCGAAGCGACCCGTTCAAGTGAAAAAGAATTGGGCTATGAGTCTTCTGAATGGCATCTAGAAGAAGAGCAGCATGCGCAACACGCAGCACCAGCGCCTTCACAGCCGCAACAAAACAACGGCCGTAATAACAATAAACGCCGCAATCCACAAAACCAGCCGGCTCAACCGCAAGTGGCACAGCAAACACCTGTACAGGCAGTAGCTCCAGTAGCTTCAAGCAGCCCATGTGCATGGTTAGAAAACCTGTTTGTACAAAAACAGGCAGCGACTGTTGATCCATCACGTACTGCCAATAATGCTGCAGCAGCGATTGAACAAATGATCAATGGCGGTGCGGTAAGTCGTGGCCAGTTCGGTCAGGTGGCTGCACCGGTTGCACAGCCAGCACCACAGCACGTAGCACAACCTGCTGCTGTATCAAGCAACAATAATGCTTACCTGGCACCATCGACTGTTGCACAAAAACAGGAACGTGATGCGGCAGAAAAACCGGCAGAGCGTGAAGAAAGGGCACCACGTCACAACAAGAAACCGCGCAACCCGAACCCGAAGCACAAAGAACCGCGCGAGCAGGTTCAGTCTGAAGCTCCTGCACCTCAGCAACATCAAGTGCATGAAGAAGTGGTTCAGGTGTCTCGTCAAGAACAACGCCATGAAGCACGTGAAAACAAGCGTCATTCTCGCCGTCAGCATCACAACGAGCCAGCGCAGCAAAATGATGTTCAGAACAATGAACAACAGCCACAACAGGCAATGCCGCGCCGTGACCGCCGCAACCAGCAACGTCCGGAACGCCCAAATCGCCACCGCGATCCAAGTGTTCTGAACGAACAAGCGCCTCAGGCAGCTCCTGCAGTTGTTGAAGCGCCGGCCGTCAATGACAAGCAGCTTCGTGTTGAATTGGTCGATGCACCCCGTACGGATGTGATGCCAACAGCAATGGTCGTAAATATTGACCAGGCAAAAAGCGAAATCGTGGCATTGAATGACAATGCTACAGTTGCAACGCCAGCAGTTGAAGTCACTGCACCGGTAGATGCGCCAGTTGAAGCGGCTGCAGCTGAAAATGTGGTTGAAGCCACCTTGACAGCTCCTGTGGAAGAAATTGTAGCGACTGAAGCAACGTCTGAAAAAACACGGGCCAGCAACGATCCGCGTCAGCGTCGTCGCCAGCAGCGTGCAGCACAGTCGCAACAACCTGCAGCTCAGCAGTTAACACCGTCACAAGTGCCAACTTTGGGCCAGTTCACCATTGGTAGCTTGATTCGTCATGTCTATGGTGAAGACTGCTCAGTGCTGATTGAACAGTTTGGTTTATTACCAACCTTCAACCGTGCTTTAGAAAAGTTCACGAAAGAGTACAACGCGAGTCTGGTGGCTGCCGCAGCACCTGCTGCTGCAGAGAAAAAACCGGTCACCCGTGATGTTGAAGTAACGGTAGCCAAGGTTGAAGCAGAGCCTGCTCCAGTCCTGGACCTGAACCCACCAAAACCGGTCTCAGACAAGCGTGTTGCCAACGATCCACGTGAGCGTCGCCGTTTGGCCAAACAGGCTGCGGAACAGGCTTTGCAACAAGCCAAACAGCAGGCAAAAGTAGAAGCCGCGCCGGCGGTTGAAACTGTGCCAGAACCTGTAGCAGTAGAAGCACCAGCTGAACCTGTTGAAGCAGCTGTAACTGAAGCACCTGTAGCATCGGAAGCAGTGGTTGAAACGACGGAAAATACTCAGCCGACGGAACCAGCAACTGAAACCGCAGCACCAGTAGAAGTGACCACTGAAGTTGCACCAGCTGAAGTTCAGGTCGAAGAAGCGGCTCCAGCTGAAACAAAAGCGCCTGTGGCAAAAAGCAAAGATGTGGCAGAAGCGACCATAGAGGAAGCTGAAGCCAGCGAAGCGGAAAAAGCCGAGAAGCAAGCTGCTCGCCCGCGTCGTCCACGTGGCCGTCCACCGAAAAAAGCCAATACTGCAACTGAGTCATAATTTGCCCAATTGCAGTCACATAAAAAAACCTAGTCATTTCGATGACTAGGTTTTTTTTGCTAGATTTAGTCAGAATAGGTTGATTGCACTAGTATTTTAACGCTAAAAGATGGATAGCTCGTCTACTGTATATAAATTGAACGTATCGGATACGAAAAATAAATAGGATTCTCATGACCCAAATGAAACCACACGATCTGATTGGGATTGCAAATGTCGCTGCCAAAATCCCGGCTTTCTTGACCAAAGTGCCCAATTTGCTCACTGGTCTAAGACAGGCATATTTACGTACTCCGAACACACCGGCCGGCCTGGGTCTGGCTTTTGAAAAAGCGACCAAGCGCAACCCGGAAGGTATCGCCTTGCGTTTTGAAGAGCAAAGCTATAGCTATGCCGCTCTCAATGCTTGGGCCAACCAGATTGCCCATTTCTATCTGTCCTTGGGTGCCAAGAAAGGTGATGTTGTTGCTGTCATGGTCGAGAACCGCCCTGAACTGATTGCCAGCGTGATTGGTCTGGCTAAACTGGGTGTGACCACCGCTCTGGTCAATACCTCTCAAGTCGGCAAAGTGCTGACGCACAGTATCAATCTGGTCAAACCGATTGCCCTGATTGTCGGTGAAGAATGTCGTCATGCAGTCAACGAAATTCGTAATGACCTGAATATTAGCAGTGACCGCTTGCACTGGTTTGCAGATCAAAATACTCAAGCCGATCCGGGTCAGGCACCTGAAGGCTTTATCAACCTGGCTGAAAAAACCGATCTCTCCCCTAAGTTCAATCCATCGACCACCCATTCAGTGCAGGGCAAAGACGGGCTGTTCTATATTTACACCTCGGGTACCACGGGCCTACCTAAAGCGGTGATCTTTACCAACGGGCGCTGGACGCTGGCTTATGGCACCTATGGCCATGTGCTAAACCTGAAGAAAGATGATGTGATGTACTGCACCCTGCCGCTTTATCATGCCACAGGCATGGTGGTGTGCTGGTGTGGCGTGATTGCAGGTGCAGGAACGCTTGCGATTCGACGTAAATTCTCGACCTCCTCCTTCTGGAAAGATGTAAAGAAATTTGATGCATCTGCAATTGGCTATGTCGGTGAGTTGTGCCGCTATCTGATGGATGCCCCTCCCTCTGAACTGGAAAAAGACCATCGGGTCACCCGAATGATTGGAAATGGCATGCGCCCGAATATCTGGGACAAGTTCAAATCCCGTTTTGGGATTCAGGAAGTGCTGGAATTGTATGCGTCCAGTGAAGGCAATGTCGGTTTTAGCAATATTTTCAATTTTGACAATACCGTCGGTTTCTCACCCACACCGTATGCCATTATTGCCTTTGATAAAGATAAAAATGAGCCGGTACGGGATGCCAAAGGCCATTGCAAACGGGTAAAAAAAGGCGAAACCGGCTTATTAATTGGTAAAATCACCCGCCGCTCACCCTTTGATGGTTATACCGACCCGGAAAAAAACAAGTCAGTGATCATGCAGGATGTATTTACCAAAGGTGATGCTTACTTCAATACCGGAGATCTGGTGCGTAATATCGGCTTCCGTCATGCGCAATTTGTCGATCGTCTGGGCGATACTTTCCGCTGGAAAGGGGAAAATGTTTCCACCACTGAAGTGGAAAACATGCTGACTGAGTATGACAAAATCGTTGAAGCGGTGGTGTATGGGGTAGAAATCCCCAATACCAATGGTCGTGCCGGCATGGCTGCGATTACCCTGAAACCCGATGTAAAATTGGATGATGCAGATTTAGCAGCCATGGCCGCTTGCTTTAAAAAATGCTTACCGGCTTATGCAGTACCGGTATTTTTACGTATACAACAGCAGGTTGAAACCACAGGCACCTTTAAATACCAGAAAAACAGGTTGAAAGAGCAAGCATTCGATCCGAATAAAACCGATGAACGCCTGTTGGTTCTCTTACCAGGTGCAACGGCCTATTCTGAGCTCACAGCAGAGATTTTTGCCAACATTCAGGCCTACCAATATCGCTTCTAAGTACTGAAGTTGCCTATTTTTTGTTTAGATAAAGCACAATTGTTCTATTTATAATCAAACATGGGCAACTTTGTTATTTTTTGCTTGCGCTGAAATGAGATCTTGCTACAATACGCTCCATCAAACAAAGTGGTGCTTTAAGCTATTTAGCTTGACTTGCACTATACATTCAAACCTAGTTTGAATGCCGGTTCAGGGCCGTTAGCTCAGTTGGTAGAGCAGTGGACTTTTAATCCATTGGTCCCGCGTTCGAGTCGCGGACGGCCCACCATTTCTTTGATATCCCTTGATGGGCCGTTAGCTCAGTTGGTAGAGCAGTGGACTTTTAATCCATTGGTCCCGCGTTCGAGTCGCGGACGGCCCACCATCATTCTAAAACATCAGTTTTAGAAATCTCAATCAAATTCATTTTGATTACCCAGAATGGGCCGTTAGCTCAGTTGGTAGAGCAGTGGACTTTTAATCCATTGGTCCCGCGTTCGAGTCGCGGACGGCCCACCATTCTTTGCTTAGAATTTTTTCTGAAACATCCCTTACACTATTTTGATTTGCTTTCTATCAGCTGCTATTATATTTTCACGCTTGGATTTTAGGCTGATTTGTCTTCAAAACTTGTTTTGATTTTTAAACAGTTATAAATAGTTTTCTTTAATCCAATTCTAAAAAAAAGAGCAGCGCCGTTTCTTATCGCATTATTTTCTAATATCAAATGTGGTGTCTTTTACCAGTTCATAAGCTTTAGAGGGTGCAGGATAGCCGCGATCAAATAATTCACGATTGATTCTTTCCTTTTCACTATAGATTTTGTCCAGATTCATCACCAGATGGTTCGAATCCTTAATCGTATAATAAAAGCTCGCCCCTTCTTTGCGACTCACCACCACCTCGGTACGCTCCGGATTGATAAACCAACGGTCTTTGCGATAGGTGATATTGCTGGCAGTGCTACTTTTGGCATTATCAATAAACACTTTGCCATACTGCAAAATGCTGCGATGCACCGTACCATCCGGCATTAAGGTCAAAATAAATTCTGCCTTACCCTCATTGCAGGGCGCAAAGTTACCATCACAGTCGATCTCGGTATAATAGCGGCCGATAAAATCTTTGGCATAATCTGGTACGACGGCCAGATTTGACTCGGTTTCTGCCCGAAGGGTAGCTTGCCCTGCTACCTGAGTTAAAGATTTTGCACTCACCGGCACAATATCAGGCTGTGCATTCGCAGCGGAAATTTTCACCCCCTCCTGTCCTGATTCTGCCTGAAGCTCCTGCTCAGGCTTGACTTGATGGCGATCACAAGCCTGTAGTATGCCCATCCCCCCCAACATTAGGCCGAATTTAAAAAAACTGCTTAATGTACAACTTGATACATCCAATTTCATTTTAAAGCATACCTAAATTAGGAAACACAGCACGTACAGAGCACATTGCAAGCCAATGAACTTTACACAAGAGTTCAATAGAATTTTCACTATGTTAGTGGCTCTTAGAGCTGGATTTAATCTTTATTAACATTACTTAACGAATTTATTTGCAATCAGCACTTTAAAAATTTTGATCCAACTCCATTTTTGAAGTATGGATCTGTTTTAGGATTCAACCCTATTTTTAATCAGGAGATTTTAATGGCCAATGTTGGTTTATATCGCTCTAACCGCTCAAACATGATTGCAGGTGTGATGGGTGGTATTGCTGAACGTTTTGGTTGGAACGCAAATTTATTACGCCTTATCTTTGTGGTGATTTCGGTCATGAGTGCTGCATTTCCGGGTATTCTGGTCTATCTGGTTCTGTGGTTAATCATGCCAAAAAAGCAGTACAGCATTGAACAGGACAAGGTTCAGCAAGTTCAGGGCTATCAAAATCCTGTGCGCACCGTCAATCAGGATAAACGCTATTAATCTGCATCCTAATTTATAGCAAGATGTATTGAAGTGCTTCCTCCTTCACCCAGTCTAATGGGGTGAGATTTTGATGCCACGATAATTCCCCTAGATTATCGTGGCTTTTTTTTGCCTATATTTTTGTTATTTCTATGCTGTATGACAGCTTTTTACTTTATCTTTTAGCTCAATTAGCGATAAATTCAATATTCCAATGTTTGAAATGGATGTCAGATGACTCAGGCAGAATGGATGATGCTCTGGCTCTGTGCCTTAGCTGCACTGCTGCATGGTTTAAGCGGATTCGGCTTTCCCATGATGAGTACAGCCGTTCTGTCCAGTGAATATCCGCTGAGTATGGCAGTGACGCTTGTCATTCTGCCCTGTTTGCTGCTGAATCTGATCATGCTGAATGCCGATCCTGCACATAGTCTGTTGAATAGTATTGGCTATTATATAAAACGCTATTGGCCATTAATGCTTAGTAGCCTGATCGGCAGTGTACTCGGGGTCAAGCTGTTACTTTGGCTAAATGAGGCTTATTTAAAACTGTTATTGGGTCTGGTAATTGTATTTTATGTCTTGAACCAGTTACGGGCACGACCCTTACAAGTTAGTCCGCATATTTCCAGCATGCTCTGTTTTGGTTTACTGGCCGGCATTATTGGAGGTGCGACCAATGCTATGGCACCTTTTCTGATGATGTATCTGATGAGTTGCCAGCTCTCAAAGATAGATATTGTTATTATCAGTAATCTCAATTTTATTGCCGGTAAACTGATCCAGCTGATTTTACTATTTCCAATTCTGATCACACTGGAAACCCATCAACAGCATATTCTGATCGGGATCAGCTTATTCGCCCTTGCTGGTGTCTGGATCGGAGGCAAAATACGCCATCGTTTATCTCAGCAGCACTTCAAATGGATTGTCCTGGCTTTACTTTTTGGCTTGGGCCTGTATGCCCTCTGGCAAAGTGCTGGATTATTGCAACAATCTGGTTATAGTATCTTTAAATAGGGTATTTTTTAAACAAAGCAAAATTACAAATTCAAAGCTGATATAAAAAATGACGTAAATAAAAACCTTGCAAGGAGAGCATATGACTCAGACCAATCTAGCCACCCCAACCAATGCGATGCCTAAAGGGCTGCTCAAAGGCTGGATCCTTATTGTTGTTGCAGCTATTGTGGCCTATAGCCTCTATCTTTATCTGCCCTATGACCAGAATGCCAATAAGGGTCTGGCTCTGCTGGCTTTTATCGGTATTCTCTGGCTGACTGAAGCGATTCATATCACCATTACCGCACTTTTAGTTCCAGTGATGGCGGTGTTACTCGCCATGCCAATGGCCTCTGACGGGGGACTGGTTCCCATCACCACACAAGCCGCTTTGGCCACTTTTGCCGATCCTGTCATTTTCCTGTTTTTTGGTGGTTTTGCGCTGGCAACGGCATTGCATATCCAGAAGCTGGACCGGAAAATTGCCATGTGGATTATCTCCATGTCTGGTGGGCATTTGGGTATTTCTGTACTGGCGATTTTTGTGGTGACGGCGCTGCTGTCCATGTGGATTTCCAATACGGCCACTGCTGCCATGATGCTGCCTTTGGCCTTAGGCTTGCTTTCACATCTGGATGTCAGCAAGGATCGTAAAACTTTTGTCTTTATCCTGCTCGGCATTGCCTATTCGGCCAGTATTGGCGGGCTGGGCACCATGGTCGGTTCCCCTCCGAATGCCATTGCCGCCAAGGCACTCGGCTATGATTTTGCCGACTGGATGAAAATCGGCTTGCCGATGATGTTCATTATTCTCCCCGCCATGCTAGTCAGTTTATATCTGGTACTACGTCCAAAACTAAATCACAAAGTACAATTTGTGACCGAAGATATTCCCTGGACCGGCACCCGTATAGCCACCATGATCCTCTTTCTCTGTACTGCAATTGCCTGGATTTTCAGTAAAAAATTCACCGAAATTTTTGGTATTTCTCAGCCGGATACCTGGATTGCAATTTCGGCTGCCTGTATGGTGGTAATTCTAGGTACCGCAAGCTGGAAACAGATTGCAGAAAATACCGACTGGGGGGTCTTGTACCTATTTGGTGGTGGTCTGACCTTGAGTGCCATTCTGAAGGATTCAGGCAGTTCGCTGGTACTGGGGCAAACTCTGGCCAATGCCTTTGGTGATGCCTCCCCGCTGATGATTATTTTTGTAGTCGCCACTTTTATTATCTTCCTGACTGAATTTACCAGTAATACCGCTTCGGCTGCCCTGCTGGTGCCGGTGTTTGCTGCCATTGCCGACCAGATGGGTATGCCCAAAGAAATTCTGGTGATTGTCATTGGTATTGGCGCCTCATGTGCCTTTATGTTGCCGGTGGCCACGCCACCGAATGCGATTGTCTTTGGTACCGGTCATATCCAGCAAAGCGAAATGATGAAAGTCGGTTTTGTACTGAATATTATGTGTATCTTTATTATTTCACTGTTTATTTACTGGTTCTTCCTCTAAACCAAGTCCAATAAAAAAGCACGTTTTGGCGTGCTTTTTTATTGGCAAGTATCGCTGCTTTTTAAGCAAAATCCTTGCTCAAAGCAGATGCATTAAACTCAGATAATTTCTCTAAAATCATCTTATTCAGTTCTGCTTTTGATCTTAAGTTGATTGAGTTCCTGATTCAGTGCAGCAATGATATCGGCACGACTGATAATTCCCACCAGCTGTTGTTGACTGACCACCGGAATATAATTAAAAGAACGTTCAACAAAATAAGGCACCAGATCCTGAATCGGCTGGGTCGGCTGCACCGTGACGACTTTTAAGCTCATAATATGCCTGACCTGATCTTCCCAACTGCTGCGAATATCCGAAGCACGCTTAAACCATTCCACCACGTCATACATGGCCAAAGTGCCGACCAGTTTTTCTTCTGCATTGACCACGGGCAGGCTCATCAGGTTCATCTGTTTAAACTTGTCCAGCGCATGATGAATATTGTCATTTTCATGCAGCGTGACCACATCTTTGGTCATAATATCCTGACAAGTAAATTCATGCACCGCCCGCGCATTGGCAATATCCTGTGCTTCCAGAATAATCTTTTGCAGGTCATATTCACTGATATCCAGCAATTCTGTTTGCTGGTCTAGCACGTCCTGAATATCCTGCGGCTGAATGGTAACTTTCTGGGTCGGGGTTGGATCTTTAGAACGGGTATTCAGTTGCGCCTGCTGCGGATAGCTCTTGCCAATCATGCGGTTAAATACAATGGCGATGATCATCAGCAGCAGTGAATTTAAGAGCACCGGATAAAACACAAAGGCATAGCCCAGATCATGTACCGCATTTCCGCCCAAGACCGCAGTAATCGCGACCGCACCACTCGGGGGATGCAAGGAATCTGTGGTCATCATCAGCATAATCGACAGAGCGACGGCGACACTAAAAGCTTCAGTCGGATTGGCCATGAATAATGCGCAGGTTACGCCGACCACAGCCGCAATGGTATTCCCCACCATAATATTCCAGGGCTGTGCCAGAGGACTGGCCGGCACTGCAAACAGCAACACCGAAGACGCCCCCATCGGTGCAATATACCAGGCCTTAAAATCACCCAGAATCCACAAACTCAGCAATGAGGATACGGCCAAGCCGATCAGGGCACCGATGCCGCATAACAGACGGTCTTTGAGCGGAAGGACTTTGAAGTTTGGTTTTAAGGTATTGAGCCAGTCTAGATTTGAGTGAAACACAGTCTACCTGATTTACTTTTTATCGATTTTCCGCATTATAGAACCAAGCAGCCTTAAAGGTATATTTGTTTTATATCTTTTAATGCTGCAGGTATGCCTACTTTTTAGAAAAAAAATGTCGGCATGATTGCTCATCATCAAAATGGTTTTGAAGGGCTGAGGCTTTATACTTCATGCATATTCCAACAACATCGTGACTTACAATGAAGCTGATAAAACTGTTTAAAATCATGTTATTTTGCAGTAATTTCAGTGGGCTTTGATAGCGGATTTTCATCTGATTCAGATCGAATAATCGGCTCGATTTTAATCAGCTCGACCTCACCATAGAAGGTCGAAAATGCCACATCTCCGGCATCGATGCCAGTGCCAATCCGAATTAAATTTTCTACAGGCGCCAAACGGGTCGGATCAAACAGTACCCACCCACCCTCTAAATAAGCTTCAAAAATGGCGTGAAAATCGGGTAAAAATTTTTCGATTTCGACATAACCGACCACCATGCGTGCTGGAATGCCTAAAGCACGACACAGCGCAATACCTAAATGAGCAAAGTCACGACAGACGCCCGCCCGATGGATGAGCACATCTGTTGCAGTACTAAACTGATCCGTGCTGCCAGAAACATAAAATATATTGTTATAAATCCATTGTTCAATCGCTTTGACCCGCGCATAACCCGGCGTCATCCAGCCAAAGGACCGATTGGCCATTTCTGCAAATAAATCCGAATTACAGTAACGGCTGGCCAGCAAATAAGGCAGCACCGCATCAGGCAAATCCGGAATCAGCACTTCATTCAGATTATGCTGCGCATCTGCATTAATCACCGGATGACGTTCAACTGTCGCGTTATAGTGCACTTCAAAGACATCACAAGGTTGGACATGCAGACGTATATAACGATTTTGATGATTTAAATCCTGGAATTCACGCCATACGACAGGCATATTAAATGTCAATTGTTGTTCAAGAATAGTTTGATCGGAATGATGTGCCGCCTGAATCAGAAAAACAAATTCTGTGGTCTGGACAACCTTATATTTTAAATGACATTGAATTTGATAAGTGGTCATGAATTTCCTTATTTTTAAGCATTATTATATTGTGTGAATATTAAACTAATTTTAGGATGCTAATCGTATAAGATCAGTTGAGCTTTATAATGCTCCGGTTAATCGGATGCCATATATCTGATTTATTCTTGATTTTTAAGTTAGCCTCAATCGGCCAGTAAAGCTGAAATCACGACAGATGCATAGATGACTCTTCTTGTTTAAAGGTATTCTGGATTTTTTCAAAAAAGGTTCCACACATTAACCCTTTGCCACTCCCCTGCAAAGTCCTTATAATTGAGCACAATTTTTCTCTAATTTTAAGTGGATGACCATGAGTCGCGCCATATCGCATATTGATACCTTCCAAGGCTTAATTCTTGCCTTACAAACTTACTGGGCGGAGCAAGGCTGTGTAATTTTGCAGCCTTACGACATGGAAATGGGCGCAGGAACATTCCATACAGCGACTTTCCTTCGTGCTTTAGGGCCTGAAACCTGGAACGCAGCCTACGTTCAGCCGTCACGTCGTCCGAAAGATGGCCGTTATGGCGAAAACCCGAACCGTCTGCAACATTATTACCAATTCCAGGTGGTACTGAAGCCAAACCCGGACAACATCCAACAGCTCTACCTTGACTCGCTTAAAGCGATTGGGATCGATCCACTGGTACACGATATTCGTTTTGTCGAAGACAACTGGGAATCGCCAACCCTCGGCGCTTGGGGTCTAGGCTGGGAAGTCTGGCTCAACGGTATGGAAGTGACGCAGTTTACTTATTTCCAGCAAGTGGGCGGTGTTGAATGCTACCCAGTGACAGGCGAAATCACCTACGGTCTTGAGCGTCTTGCCATGTACTTGCAAGGTGTAGACTCGGTTTACGATTTAGTTTGGACCAAAGGTCAGTTCGGTACTGTGACCTATGGCGATGTGTTCCATCAAAATGAAGTTGAGCAGTCAACTTATAACTTTGAATATGCAAACGTTGAAAAAATGTTTGAGCTGTTCGATTTCTACGAAGCTGAAGCAACGCGTTTAATCGAAGCTGAACTGCCATTGCCTGCTTATGAGCAAGTGATTAAAGCATCACACTGCTTTAACTTATTAGATGCGCGTGGCGCGATTTCGGTGACTGAACGTCAACGTTATATTTTACGTGTGCGTACTTTGGCACGTGCCATTGCAAATAGCTATGTAGCAGCGCGTGCGAAATTGGGCTTCCCGATGGCTGAACCTGAGCTTCGTGATGAAGTTTTAGCGCAGTTAAAAGCACAAGTTGAAGCGGAAGCAAAAGTTGAATCTAAGGAGAGCAAATAATGTCTAAACATACCGTTTTGTTCGAATTAGGCTGTGAAGAACTTCCACCGAAAAGCCTTAAAAAATTACGTGATGCATTGCAAGCAGAAACCGTAAAAGGCTTAAAAGATGCTGGTCTTGCTTTTGATTCTATCGAAGCCTATGCAGCACCACGTCGTTTAGCATTAAAAATTACCAATGTTGATGGCGCGCAAGCTGACACGCAAAAACGTTTCGACGGCCCTGCAAAGCAAGCAGCCTTTGATGCGGAAGGCAACCCAACCAAAGCTTTAGAAGGCTTTATGCGTGGTCAAGGCATCACGGTTGATCAAGTATCGACTTTCCAAGCCGGTAAAGTTGAAAAAGTGTGCTACCTAAAAGATGTCAAAGGCCAAAGCCTTGATGCACTTTTACCACAAATTTTACAAAATGCATTAGACAACCTGCCAATTGCAAAACGCATGCGTTCTGCGGCGAGCCGTACTGAATTTGTACGTCCTGTGAAATGGGTGGTATTGCTTAAAGACAACGACATTGTTGATGCAACCATTCAAGATCACAAAGCAGCTAACGTGACTTTCGGTCATCGTTTCCATGCACCTGAAGCAATCACTTTAACGCATGCTGACGAATACTTAGCGAAATTAAAAGCAGCGCATGTTGTGGCTTCTTTTGAAGAACGTCAAGCCATTATCGACCAACAAGTGAAAGCGTTGGCTGATGAAGTCAATGCCATTGCAATTGTACCAAGTGACCTTCGTGACGAAGTAACAGCATTGGTTGAATGGCCTGTTGCGCTTCGTGCCAGCTTTGAAGAACGCTTCCTTGCTGTTCCGCAAGAAGCATTAATTACCACCATGCAGGACAACCAAAAGTACTTCTGTTTAGTGAATGCTGACAATAAACTGCAACCGTACTTCATTACGGTGTCGAACATTGAGTCGAAAGACCCAACACAAATTATTGAAGGTAACGAGAAAGTGGTTCGTCCACGTTTGTCGGATGCTGAATTCTTCTTCCTGCAAGATCAAAAGCAACCGCTTGCATCGCGTAAAGAGAAATTGGCGAACATGGTGTTCCAAGCAGAATTGGGCACGCTTTGGAACAAGTCTGAACGTATTGCAAAATTGGCTGTGGCTTTAGCGCCAATTACAGGTGCAAATGCTGCCGATGCTGAAAAAGCAGCGCTTCTTGCAAAATGTGATTTAACCTCTGAACTTGTGGGTGAGTTCCCTGAACTTCAAGGGATCGCGGGGACTTACTACGCACGTCTTGAAGGCGAAAATGATGAAGTTGCTGAGTCTTTAGGCGAGCAGTATTTACCTAAATTCGCGGGTGACGTTTTACCGAAAACCAAAACAGGTACAACCATTGCCCTTGCGGATCGTTTAGATACTTTGACGGGTATTTTTGGTATTGGTCAAGCGCCTACAGGCTCTAAAGACCCGTTTGCACTGCGTCGTTCTGCAATTGGTATTTTACGTCTAGTCACTGAAAATGAACTTGATGTATCAATTGAAGATTTGATCAAACTTGCTTTAGCTGCTTATGGCGATGTATTGAAAGATCACGACAAGACTTTAAATGATGCTGTTGCATTCTTAGAAGGTCGTTACCGTGCCAAATACGAAGACCAAGGCGTAGCTGTTGATGTGATTCAAGCTGTTCAAGCCTTGTCACCAAAATCTCCACTTGATTTTGACAAGCGTGTAAATGCGGTCAATCACTTCCGCGCGCTTCCTGAAGCTGCTGCACTTGCTGCTGCCAACAAACGTGTTGCCAACATTCTTGCCAAAGAAGCTGCACCTGAAGGTGCTGTGGTTGAAGCAAACCTGGTTGAAGATGCTGAAAAAGCATTGTTCGCTGAACTTGCGAAAATCACGCCTGTGGTTGAGCCGTTATTTACTGCCAAAGACTACACTGCTGCGTTATCTGCACTTGCTGCACTTCGTGCGCCAGTCGATGCTTTCTTTGACGGTGTAATGGTGATGGCTGATGATGCTGACTTGAAAGCAAACCGTTTACGTATGCTTGCTCAGCTTCGTGACTTGTTTACGAAAGTGGCTGATATTTCGGTGTTACAGCACTAAGCTTTAATTGCTTGAAGTTTAAACAAAACCCCGCTATAAATTAGTGGGGTTTTTTATTGAGTTTAAAATGAGTAAATTAGAACAGGGTGAAATAGCATTATTTAAATATAATAAATTAAGATTCTCCTTCGCTAATTTAAAAGCTGGAGATCAACAGATATTAACAAGTGATCCTTGGTCTCTAATTAATTCACACCTTCAACGGCTTTGTTGTATAAAGGTTTGAAAGGCTGAACTCCTCTAAGTAATCCAAATTTAAGAGACAACTTGGGTATGAGGGCGACCTAATTCTGTGAATTTATTCAAAACCGCTACGCGTGCGTGGATCTCATTTACCTGACTTGGAAAACTCCGCGCTGTTAATTTATCGCCTAATAATTTGATGCAATACATCTTGGTTTCAACCAAACTTCGACGGTGATAACCAGACCACTTTTTCCAAAGCGATCTGCCTAGCCGTTTGACTGTCTTTAATAATTCGTTCCGCTCTATAGACCTCGCTTGCTGATCCTTCCAA